>JAFYVO010000048.1 GCA_017549085.1 Thermoguttaceae bacterium | reverse complement strand
GCTTTTCGTTAAATCGGCAAATCGGTTATATTCGCCTTGGACGCCGTAAACGCGAAAACTGTTCGAGACGCTATAATCGGCGTTTCCGGTAATTTTAACAGTTTTTTTCGCGTTTGGGAAGAGCGGACGGCGGATTTTCCTCGATTTTTTACAGAAAAACGCCGATAGTGAAACGTCCTGGAAGCGGTTGCGTTTGTTAAAATAGGCGGTTTGGAGAAAATAGCGGAACGAACGCGCTTGTCGGGCTTTCGTCGACGGAAAATCAAGCGAAACGGGGAAACGAAACGATGCGAGAAACTAACGCTTCGACGGCGGACGGCGGCGCGTTGCGACGACCGTCGGGGGCGAAAATTCGTTGGGCGACGCGGGCGGACGCGGCGGCGTTGCGTCGAATTTACTCGTATTACGTCGAGGAAACAACCGTTTCGTTTGAGTGCGAGACGCCGAGCGTCGCGGAGATGGAGCGACGAATCGCGGAGGTCGACGGCGTTTACCCGTTTTTGGTTTGCGTCGTCGAGGAGGAGAATGGGAAAAGCGGGGAAAATGGGGAAGGCGAGGAAAGCGGGGGAGATTTGCCGATTGACGCTTGCGACGCGGCCGCTAAAATTGATAAAAACGGCGTCGTCGGCAAGATCGCTCGAAGCCTTGCGACGTATGAAAGGGGCGAAGGCGCCGACGGCGGTCAAGTCGGCGAACGCGTCGTCGGATACGCGCTGGCTCACCGAGCTTTTGAGCGAGCGGCGTATTCTTGGGTAGCGGAGACGGCGGTTTACGTCGACCGCGATTGGCGTCGACGGGGAATCGGCGAAGCGTTGTATTCGGCGTTGATCGAGATATTGGAGGCGCAAGGCGTTCGAACGCTTTACGCGGTTGTCGTCGCGGACAACAAGGCGAGCGTCGAGTTTCACCGTCGCGCCGGTTATCGGGATTTTGCGACGTTTAAGGACGCCGGTTGGAAGTTCGGGCGCTGGCTCGACGTCGTTTGGCTGGAGCGAACGCTCGGCGTTTGGCGCGAAAAAGACGTTGAAAAAGACGTTGGAAAAGGCGTTGAAAAAGACGTTGAAAATGACGCTAAAAAAGACAAAGACGTTGAAAAAGACGACGCTAAAAAAGACGCTAAAACGGGGGAGAACGACGCGACGGAAGGGAACGGGGGAACGTTGCGAACGTCGTCGCCGAAGCGATCGCGACCGAATCCCGCGCCGACTCCGGTTCGTCCGATAAGCGAGTTGCCGGAAAAGGAGCTGACGTCGATCTGCGCCGCCGCGACGCGTCGACTCCGCGAAACGGGGCGAGAATAGCGGTTTTGCGCCGCGTCCTACTTGACAAAAAAATGCCGGGCGCTATCATTGAATTGGCGCGGACTCCGAACGTTTTGCTCTTAATATGGGCGCGTTTTGACGTTTGGCGCGGTTTTAACGATTGTTGACGCTCCAACCGCCGTTGCGGAAGGATGGACGGACGGCGGTTGGGAAGTTGCGTCGAGTAAAGTTGGGCGTCGAGGTCGCAGAATGATAACTTTTGGAAATTTGCTGATACTGGGCGCCGGACAATTTGGGCGAATGACGCAAGAAATCGCCGAGAGCGTCGGAATGTTTTCAAAGATTGATTTTTTGGACGACGTTAGCGAACTGGCCGTCGGAAAATTGAACGATTGCGAGCGTTTCGTCAACGAATATCCTTCTGCGGTCGTCGCGGTCGGAGCGCCGGCTTTTCGCGCCGAGTGGTTGACGCGCTTGGAAAAGGCGGGGTTCGCGCTTCCGCCGATCGTTAGCCCGGACGCTTACGTCGCTCCGTCGGCGCGGTTGGAGCCCGGCGTTATCGTCGAACCGTCGGCGACGATTCAGTCCCGCGCTTCGGTGGGACGCGGAACGATCGTTTCGTCGGGCGCGGTGTTGCGGCACGACGCGGTCGTCGGCGATTTTTGTCACTGCGACTGCAATTCCGTCGTCGTCTCCGGAGCGTCGGTTCCGAGCGCGACCAAGGTGGAAATCGGCGAAATTTTCCGCGGCTGAAAGCGGACGCAAGTTTGAAAATTCGAAAGTCGCGCGAGCGGCTCGAAAGCGAAAGGTGCGCGTGTATGTACAAGTGTTTCGTAAAACGGGCGATCGACGCGACTCTTGCGTTTATCGGCTTGGTAGTGTTGTGCGTTCCGATGGCGTTGATCGCGCTGGCGATTAAATTGGACTCGAAAGGGCCGGTTCTTTTCAAACAAAAACGCGTCGGCTTGCATAAAAAGCACTTTATGATTCTGAAATTCCGCACGATGCGAATCGACACGCCGCGCGACGCGCCGACGCACGAGCTGAGCGACCCGAAAAAGTGGATCACGCGAGTCGGCGGCGTCCTTCGCAAAACGTCGCTGGACGAGCTGCCGCAAATTTTCAATATTTTAGCGGGGCAAATGAGCGTTATCGGCCCGCGTCCGGCGCTTTGGAATCAGTTCGACCTGATCGCCGAACGCGACAAATACGGCGCGAACGACGTCGTTCCGGGGCTCACCGGTTGGGCGCAAATCAACGGGCGCGACGAACTGGAAATCGACGTGAAAGCGAAACTCGACGGCGAATACGTCGAGCGCATGAGCTTCTGGTTCGACTGCCGTTGCTTCTTCGGCACGATCGCGAGCGTGTTGCGTTCGGACGGCGTCG
>JAFYVO010000449.1 GCA_017549085.1 Thermoguttaceae bacterium | reverse complement strand
GATGCGCGATTCAATGCCAAAATCGACCGAAAGATCGCCGAGCCGCGTCGACGCGACGCGATACGAAACCGGATTCCCGTATTCGTCGATTTGCATCCCGTCGACGTCGAGCGGGTCGTTCGAATCGTAAGGAGCCCGAACGCGCTCCGCGTCGAACGGCGAAACGTCGAGCTTCACCGGCCCGGCGAGATTCGGGTTCCCGTGCAAAAGCGCGAACGCCTCGCCGTCGACGAAGCGCGAAACTCGCATCGAGCGCAACTTCGCGGCGAGCCCGATTTCCTCCGCCCATTCGCAAAACGCCCATTCGACGCGCTTGTTGAACTCGCGGTCGTCGCCGATTAGTTGAGGACGCGGGCCGCTTCCGACGACCGCGTTCGCCCAAAGAAGCCCGGCGCCGCGAGCGTAGCAGTTGTTCGCGAACTCGTACCGAGACCGTTCGCGAAGTTTGCGCCGCGTTTCCGGATCGAGGGCCGCGTCGCCGCCGAGGGAATCGGCGCGACTCCAATAAGCGTCGAGTTCGCGCGACGGTCGCGCCGCGTCGTATCGGGAACTCGCTCGCAAACCAAGCCAAGCGAGCGCCGAAACGTTTTCGTTCGTCGCGTCCGCCTCTTCGCGCCGTCGTTTGCTCAATCGCCCGAAAAATCCCAAAATCGCCTCCTCTTTCGCCTTTGTTTTAACCGTTCGTCGCAACGGATACGACGAGCGGCGCGAAAAAAAACGTTTAAGCGAAAAAAAGGTTAAAATTTTCAGGTCGGCGACGTCGGAAAATTGTTCGAAGCGGCGGAAGCGCGACCGACGCCAACCGCGTTTTTTCTCGCCGTCGCCAAACTTGCGAGATTCGGCGTCGCCGTCAAGCGCAATAGGTTAAGCAAAATTTTTAAGTTTTTTTTCGAGAAGAGCGCGACAAACATCTTGCAATCTGCTTTAAATATGTTATATTATATTTGTCGGGGAGAGGAAGACTTCCTTCCTTTTCGGCGACCAGTTTCACCTCCAGAATAGGAGACAAACAATGATTCGCACTAAGATTATCTACCGCGTTTACGGGCCCAAAGGCAAAGCGGTCTTGGCGACGCCCAAACGCGGCGAAGCCTACAAGGCGATGCCCGACGGCGGAGCGCTTTTCAAGCAGCTCCTCGCCCGCCTGACGTTTGATTCGAGAACCGTTCTCGAAATCAAGCTGACGAAACGGCTGACCAAGTAGCGCGGTCGATAACCCCGAAAGTCCCGTCTCCCGCAAGGGAGGCGGGGCGATTTTGACAAAAATAAACGGAGGCAACCGATGGGAATACGCGAATTAGGGCAAATTTACGGCCCAAAATGCAAAAACCGCGTCATATTGCGTCGAGCGGTTAGCGCGGAACTACCCGGCGGCGCGGAGTTATGCGGTTTGGTCGACGATCTTTATCGCGCAAAGATTAAAAACCCGGCGTTCGAACCGTATTGGGAACGCGCCGTTGCGACGCTCGACAAAATGAAGGACGAAATCGCGCGACGATACGACTTTAAAACGGCGAAAAAAGAGGAAAGCCAAGATGGAAACGAGGAAGAAAACGGGTAGTTTCACTGTCGAAGATATGCTCGCCGACCAAATGATGCGCGACCCCGATTACGAGGCCGCCGACGAGGAATTGCTCGCTTGGCGCGACGCGGAAGTTTCGAAATTACGCGCCAAAGCGGAAAAACGCCGAACGGGACGCAAGCCGAAACCGGAAAGCGAACGCCGTTCGATTCGTTTTTCCGTTTGCTTCAACGCCGCCGAATATCGCGAAGTCGAAGCGTTCGTCGGTTCCCGCGAAACCGGCGAAGTCTTGCGCAATCTCGTTCTGGAAGCGATCGCGCAAAAGAACGCCGCCGACTAAAAACCTCGACGCCGAACCGCGCTTAATCGGCGTGTCGGAAGCGCGCGAACCCGACTTTTTTCATCGCGTTCGCCGCGCCTCCGCCGGAGCGTTTTCGCAAGTACTCCTGCGCGGCGATCTGTTCCGCGATCGTATACTGCTCGACGCTTCCGGCGTCGGTCGCGACCTTCTTCGGCGCGGCGGCGCGTTCGGCAAACTCTTCGAGCGTCTTGTCGATTTTCTCGTTTTTCATTCTCGTTCTCCTAAGCGTTAAAACCCGCCGTCTTTTGGAACAAAACCTCCGCGCCGGTCTTTCGCCGGGCGGCGCAATACGACGCGGAAAGCGGTCGCGCCTCGACGCCGGGATAGAGCGCGCGAATCTCCGGAACATCGTCGTAAGTCAAGAGCCAAGGCGCCACGACGTCGTTCAAAAGCGCGTCGGCAAGTCGAGCGTGTTCGGACGCGTCGAACGAACGCCGGTAAAGTCGCGGCCCCTGCGCCCAATACGGCGGGTCGGCGAAAACGACGACGCGGCGGTCGGGCGTCTCGCTCCGCAAGCTCCGGAGAAACGTCGCGAAGTCAGCGCAAGAAACGCGAATCGCGTCCCGACGTTCGGCGAGCGCGACGACGCGGCGGACGAGCGTTTCGCGGTTAAAGCGGGCGTCGAGCTTATCCGCTCCGGTTTGCGCGGCGCCGCCGATCGGCCCGGCGGTCGCGATTCCCGACCGGCTCGTCCGGTTCAGGTAGAAGAACGCGAATCCCAACTCGAACGAAAGCGCATCGCGACGCTCGGCGTAAATTCGCGCTTGCCGGGCTCGTTCGGCGAGGTCGAGCGGAACCGTTCGAATCGCGTCGACGAAACGTTCCGTCTCGTTCAGCGCCGCCGACCAAAACGCCGCGACCGCCTCGTCGGCGTCGTTTAACGCGATCTCGGCGACGCGCCCGGCGAGCAAAAGCGACGTCGCGACGCCCGCGCCTCCGGCGAACGGTTCGGCAAAACAAACGTCCGCGCCGAGTCCGGCCGCGTCCAAAATCGCCGCGACCGTCGGCGCGAGCTTCGTCTTCCCGCCCGGATAACGGAGCGGCGACGCAAACGGAAACCGCGCTTTCTCCACTTCTTTCCTCCTCTCGTCGTCGCGTTACCGACCGCGACGGCGTTCTCGTTGAATCTCGGCGAACGAAACGCGACGCGGCGCCGAACGCGCCTCCGACGGTTCGGACTCGGCGTTGCGCGACGTCGGCAACGCGGCCCCGCTCATCGACGCGCCGACGGCGCAACCGACCACGCAGTCGAGCCAGTGGTTGTCCGGACGTCCGCGCCGCGCTTTCCATTCGTCGACGCGACGCTCCGAATCTTCGCGCTTGACGGCGACGCGATATTCCGCCGTCAAGTGTTTCGCGAGTGTCGCGCGCTCCCTTTCTTCGCCGCTCAACGACAGCGAGCCGACGTCCCCCTCCGGCGTCGCGAGCCGCCCGTGAACGAACGACTTCCAAAAGTTCGCGTCGATAAGGACGCGGCGAACGTTGCGCGAACCCGGTTCCGACGGAACGCGCCAATGCGGGCCGATTAAGTCCCCTCGTTTGCGGCGATAATCGCTAAACGGACGGCTCGACGCGCCGACGTAAACGCCGTGCGACGGCGTCAAAATCGCGCCGTGCGGCGAACGACGGACAAAACGGTAAACGACGTCGGTCGATTGCCCCCAGTTCGCGTCGATAAGAACGCGGTCGAAACGCATAATCAACCCGTCGTCGCGGGGAACGCCGTCGCCGATCATTTTGTCGGTCAGCGCTTTCAACGCTCCGTAAATCGCGCCTTCGAGCCCCGCGCCCGGGTGGACGTCGAGAAGCGTCGGCGATGCGTCCGCCAAACGGTGAAAATCGCGCTTCGGTTGCTCCGGATAGACGCCCCAATCGACGACGACCCCGCCAAAATCTCGCTCCCACGCGACCGCCGCCCAAAAGAGCAGGTCTTTATGCACGTCGACGAACCCCGTTAAGAGTTGGCTTTCGGTCGGCGCCGCGCCGCGTCCGCAACCGCTCGCTTTCGCGACGATCTCTTCCGCGCTCAACACGTCTTCGCCTTCGTCGACGACGACCGGCTCGTTTTGATACTCGCTCATAAACGCCGCTTCGTCGCGGAATTTGAGATTCATCGCGAACTGAATCCCCGACAGTTCGTCGTCGTTGTGCCGCGCGGGCCAAGACGCGACCGCGCCTTCGTCCATCGCCTCGCGATTCGCTCGGTAAAACTCCGTCGCCTGCGAGCCGTCGCCGTCGTTCGCAAGCTCCGCTTCGAGAATCGCGCGATACTCGTCCCAAAGCGCGGCGTTCGTCGGCGGCGCCTCCAAAAGCCTGTGTTTTTCGCCGCGAAAGTCGGGGTTCTTTTTCCGATCGAGCAAACGGCAAGCCAAGTCGTTTTCGCAAACGACGGTCGTCGTAATTAGGAGCGCGATCTTCTTTCCCGGCCCCGCCATCCCGAGAATATCCGCCTTGATAATTTGCTCGCGAACGTCGGTCTGCGCCTTACTTCGCGCCGAGTCGCGCGTTTGCGGGTCGTCGACGAAAGCGAGCGTCGGGCGCACGAGCGTCCCGTCGGCGCGAGCGTGTTGGAGCCCGCGAATCTCGGCGCCCGACATACCGGCGCACTGGATAACGACGCCGGACGTTCGCGCTCCTTCGAGCGTCGGGAAAACGATTTTATTCGCGCCCCACTCGATGCGCGTCGGAACGCCTCGATACCGTTGCCCCTTTTGCCGATGCGCGACGCGCTCCAACTTCCGAATCGGAACGCAAACCTCCGGGAAGTCGGCCGCAAGCTCGGCGTTCGTTTCCAGCCACGTTTTGATCGTGTCGAGCAAGTTTTGAGCGCGATCGCTCGACGCGGCGATCAGGACGACGTAATCGGTCTTCCCGGTCAGCGCCGCCCAAAGAACCGCCAAGACGGAAAACGTCGTCTTCCCCGTCCCGCGCGGCGTCGCCAACGCGAACCGCTCGCCGTTGCGAACGACGCGCTCGATCTTCGCGACGATTTGAAAGTGAATTTCCGACCAAGCGAGATAAAACAG
>JAFYVO010000448.1 GCA_017549085.1 Thermoguttaceae bacterium | reverse complement strand
CTTCGAGCGACGTTTCGGAAACGCGCCGCCGCGGTTTCGTTTTGGACCGATCGAAACCACAAAATTTGGGGGCGCGCTCAAACCGTCGTCGAGCGTCAATGTTTAATGATAGTCGAAAGCCGTCGAAATTTCAAGAGGCGCCGACGATTTTTTCCAAAATTCCTCGATTTTCCTCTTTTTTTTTCGTCGACGTCGTTTTTTTTCTTCGATTGGACGATATTTTTGTTAAAATATTAAGGCGTTCCGTTGAACGAGGACGGCGGAATGGATAAAATAGGTAAAATGAAGAAAACGGCGTCTTGGGCGAGGCTTTCGCGGCGCCGGCGAAGCGTCCCGTTAAATCGGCGGCGACCGATAGAATCGACATTGGAAACGGAAAATGAAATTTCAAACGACGACGCTCGACAACGGGCTTGAAATTATTGCGGAAATCAACGACGCGGCTCGCTCGACGGCGCTCGGTTTCTTCGTTCGCACCGGTTCGCGGGACGAAACGGACGAAATCGCCGGAGTCAGCCACTTCCTCGAGCATATGGTCTTTAAAGGTTCCGAGCGTCGCGACGCGGAGACGGTCAACCGCGAACTCGACGAACTCGGCGGCGTCTCGAACGCGTTCACGGCGGAAGAAGCGACCGCTTATTATGCGAAAACGTTGCCGGAGCTGACCGATCGCGCGGTCGCGCTTTTTGGCGACATGCTCCGTCCGGCGCTCCGAACCGAAGACTTCGAGATGGAGAAAAACGTTATCCTCGAAGAAATTAAGATGTACGAGGATCAACCGCCGTTCGGGATCGACGAGAAGTGTCGCGAACTCTTTTTCGCCGGGCACCCGTTGTCGCGGAGCGTTTTGGGAAGCCGCGAGTCGATTCAGGCGCTGACCGCCGACCAAATGCGCGACTATTTCGAACGGCGATACAGTCCGTCGAACGTCGTCTTCGCGGCGACCGGGCAAATCGATTTCGACCGTTTGGTTCGCCAAGTCGACGAAGCGTGCGGCGCTTGGAAACCGTTTGAAACGTCGCGCGAAAGTTGGCGCCCGACCGGGAAGCGCGAGACTTGCGTCGTCAAGCGGGAGTCGGCGGCGCAAGAGTACGTTCTGCAACTCGTCGACGCGCCGGCGGCGGGGGACGCCGATCGGTACGCCGCGGCGATTTTGGCGGTCGTGTTGGGGGACGACGTCGGGAGCCGCCTCTTCTGGGAGCTGGTCGACTCCGGGCGCGCCGACTCCGCGACGACCTCGTTCGCCGACTTCTCCGACGCCGGGTTCTTCTGCGCTTCGCTCTGTTGCCGACCGGAGGACGTCGTCGAGAACGTCGCGACGATGCGCGAAATTTTGGCCGAAGCGCGGGCCGAAGGGATCGACGAAGAGGAGTTGGCGCGGGCGAAAAACAAGCTCCGCACTCGGATCGCGTTGAGCGCCGAGCGTCCGCAGTCGCGCCTTTTCTCGGTCGGTTCCGAATGGTTGACGGCGCGCCGTTACCGCTCCGTCGCCGACGATTTGAAAATCGTTCGCGAAACGACGCTCGACGAAATCGCCGCGACGATGGAGAAGTATCCGTTCGACAATCCGTTTACCATCGCGGTCGGGCCCGCCGACGCGGTCGAGCGAGGCTGACGCGGTAAGCGATAAAATCGGCAAGAAACGTAAAAAAGGACGCGACGACGGAAAGTCGGGCGTCCTTTTTTTTACGTCGCGGCGTTAAACCGCGTCGAGTTTAGCGATAAAATCGGCGATTAGAACTCGAAATCGAGCGCGTCGTCGACCGGCGCGTCTTCCGCTTCGTCTTCCGGCGGCGTCAGCGTCTTTTGGATCGCGAGCGCGTCGGCGGCGAGTTTGTCGAAGACCGGTTTCGAGTCGGCGAAGAATTGGCCGTCGAGTTTCCAGGTCAGCGTCGCGCCGTCCGCTTTGAGCGCGCCGAGGAAGGCGTCGACGATCGCGGTCAGGTCGCCCTTGAGGAGAGCGACGTCGTCTTGCGTCAGTTTGTTTTCTTCGTTCGCGGCGAGTTGAGCGTCGAGCGTTTTTTCAACGAACGCGGTCGTTTCTTTCTTGACTTCGTCGACGAGCGCGAGGTATTTTTGCGCGGCTTCCGGCGATTTCGTTTCGACGACGGAGACGACTTCAAGCGCGTTCAGGTCGATTTTGAAAGCGCCGTAACGGTGCAGTTCGGCGAACTTTTTGTTCCAATCGAGCGATTTTTGAACGAAATCGGCGAGCCCTTCAGGAGCGTCGGCGCCGAGCGTCGCGAGGGAGGCGAGCGTTTCGTCGATTTGCGCTTGCGCGGCCGGGTCGACGTCGGTCGCGAGACCGACGACGGAGACGACGGCGCCGGTTCCGAGTTTCGCGAAACCTTCGGCGAAGACGGCGTCGTCCGCTTTGGCGATTTTCTCGAAACGCGCTTTAACGTAAGCCTTCGCGTCGTCGACGGCGACCGTTTCCGGGATGAACGGAACGATCGCGAAGCCGTGTCGGACGAAACGGTATTTCATCGCGTTGTTAAATTGGCCGTTCAGCGAAGCGAGCGCGGCGCGAACTTCGTCGATTTGATCTTTCGTGAAGCCGGCGACCGGGATCGCGAGGTAAGGATAAGCCGGTTTTTCCGCGTCGGCGGCTTTGTCGACGACGACGTACAACTCGGAGACGCCGGCGTCTTTCAGCGGCGAGACGTACATTTCGGCGTATTGCGCGGCGAACATACTGAGAAGCGGCGCGGCGTTTTTCAGCTCTTGCGCTTTTTCGGCGTCGGCGACGAAGTAGTCGACCGCGGCGCCGACGAGCTTTTGCGTCGTTTGCGAAAGTTGCGAGCCGTCGATTTGCGACAAATCGACGCGAACGATCGTCGTCGCGTCCTTGGTAACGAGCGGGGCGACGGCGGTTTGAGCGTTGGCGGCGGCGACGAATCCGAACGTCGTCAGGACGGCCAGCGCGAGGGCGGCAAAGCGTTTCATTGGGCGTTTCTCCAAAACGAGTCGAACGTCGGCGACCGACCGCGGCGCGAACGGCGAGACAAAACGAACTCGAGCGAGGGGTGAAAAAGGAAGACCGCGCCGATCGGACGGGCGACGCGAACGCGTTAAAACGTCGCGTTAGCCAAGGTCTAAGCGTCCAACGCAAGGAGCGGTCGCGGCGACGCGGCGGAG
>JAFYVO010000447.1 GCA_017549085.1 Thermoguttaceae bacterium | reverse complement strand
GAACGCAATGCTTTATATCGCGGAGAACGCCGGTTCCGTCGAAGCGCGACCGGCGCGAACATTGCGCTTAGAAGAAAAAACTTCGCAAACGTCGAACGAAGGCGAGCGTTGCTTGCGCCGCATTGTTGAAGACTTCCGCCGAATCGCGCCGCGTTGCGACAAACTCGACGCAAGGTTTTGAACGTTTTTAAACTTGGCAACAATCGTTATTTTATTTAACCGTTAACGACGCCGCGTCCTAATTTGCCGTCGTTTATTTTTTGAAGGAGACTAAGCTCGATTGCCGAGAACGAACGCTTGGGACGCGTTTAAAGTGTTGTTGTAACGATTTGTAACAACGATGTTTATGACTTGGGCTTCGACTTGCGACGAGGGGATTTCGCTCCTGGTAGGACGCCGTTTGGGAGGCGTTGCGTCGAGTAAATTTTGGAGTATAATAGAGGATAGCGATTTGGCGACAAGCGCGGACGTTCGGTGGGGGGGGGATAACGGACGCCGCGTCAAGCGTCAAGAAACGGCGTCAAAATTTCAAGTCGCAGTTTTAGTTATTGAACGTAAGCGAGCGCAATGATGACCTCCAATCGACAAAACGTTTTTAATCTTTCGACTTCGCAAAACGAACAGACGCTCCGTAAAGACGTCGACGAGACTGGCGGCGAACTCGCGTTTGACTTCGATTATTTTTCTAAAATTAACGGCGCTCTCTATTGCAACGACGCGCCGCTTTTTAACGCGCTCGACGTCGTCAATAACTCGCGACGGGAAATTGCCAGTTTGCGACTTGATTTCTCGTCGACGCCCGAGGTCTTCAAACCGTTTTCTCTTTATCTCGACCGCCTCGCGCCGAATGAAAGTCGCCGCGTCGTTCGTTTTGACGCGTCGTTAAATTATGAATTTTTAGCGCGTATTTCCGAACAGACGCGCGCCGAAATTCGTATCGACGCCTTTGAGAACGAACGAAAAAGGGGGACGATTGAAGAAAAAACGGACGCGAAACGAAGCGACTTAATTTATTCGCAAACCTTTCCGATTGACGTTTGCGCTAACGACGAATGGTTTGGCGTCTCGGTTTGGCCAAGCCTTTTGGCCGCGTTTGTTACGCCGAACCTCGACGCGGTCGCTCGAATTTTAGGCGACGCGGCGCAAATCCTTAAAAAGAATAATCTTAAACCGTCGTTGGAGGGCTACCAGTCGCGCGACAAAAAACGCGTTTACGACGTTGTGCGAGCCGTTTACGAGGCGGTCGCGCAACGCCAAATCCATTATGCGACGCCGCCGGCTTCTTTCGGCGAACGAGGGCAACGCGTTCGCTTCGCCGACAAGGTGTTGCGCGATAAGTTGGGCACGTGTCTCGACTTGTCGCTCCTTTTCGCAAGCGCGCTCGAACAGTGCGGGCTTCATCCGTTGATTGTGCTTGTCTCCGGACACGCGTTCGTCGGTTGCCATTTGAAGGAAACGACGTTTTTAGAAGCGTTTGACGACGACCCGCAAACGTTGCGCAAGCGCGCCGAGCTCGACGATCTCGTCGTTTTTGAAACAACGTTGGCGACCGACGGCTCGAACGCGACGTTTAGCCTTGCGGAAAGCTCCGCTAAAAAAAGACTTGAGAACGATGAAAACTTCATTGGCGTTCTCGACGTCAAGCGCGCTCGTCTTGAACAAATTCGACCGATTCCGTTAAAACGCGGGGAGGACGATTGCGTCGAGATTGATTTTAACGCTGAAAAAGCGAGACGCAACGCGCGAACGGCGATCGACGCGGCGCGTCCGCTTTTGCCGGAAATCGAAACGACCGATGAAATTTTAACGCCGAAAAACCGCGTCGAGCGTTGGAAACAAAATTTGCTCGATTTGACCTTGCGCAATAAGTTGTTAAATTGCAAGGAAAAGCAAACGGTTTCTCTTTTGCCGCCCGACGCGCGATTGGACGCGACGCTCGAAGCGTTGAGTCAAGAAAAAAGCTTCTTGATTCGTCCCGCTCAATCGGTTTTGAAAGACGACTCGCCGCGTGATTTTGGCGCGGTGGAGCGAAATAAAGGCGTCGACGTTCCGCAAGCTGTTTTAAAAGAAGGATTTAAAAAAGGCGTCTTGTACGCGAAACCCGATCTCGACGAAGCCGAATTACAAAAACGGTTGACGAAGATTTATCGCGACGCCCGATCCAGCCTCAACGAGGGGGACGTCAACACGCTGTTTTTAGTTTTCGGCGTCGTCGAACGAGTTCACGAACGCGATGGGAAAAAGTATCGCGCTCCGCTTCTTCTGAGTCCAGTTGAAATAACTCAACTGTCGAAGAAAGAAGGGTTTGTGATTGACGCGTCCGACGACGAAGCGCGGTTGAACGTAACGCTTTTCGAGCAAATGCGACGCGATTTCGCGAAAGAAGTGCGCGGGCTCGATCCGAACGCGCCGCCGACGACCGCCGACGATATTGTCGACGTCGAAAAGATTTTTCAGATATTTCGACGCGAGCTTCTCGAACTCGACGGTTGGGAATTGAAGAACGAAATCTGTCTCGGCAACTTTTCTTTTCAAAAGTTCGTTATGTGGTCGGATTTGAACGAGCATATGGACGAACTTGAAGAGACGCCGCTCGTTAACCACTTGATTTACACGCCGAAAGAGCGTTTTGACGACGGAATCGTCGAGATCGAAGCGAACAAAGTCGACGCGGTCGCCGTCGACGAAATTATCGCGCCGCTGAGCGCCGACTCGTCGCAGATCGCGGCGCTGTTGAACGCGGCGGCGGGGAAAAACTTCGTGTTGCAGGGGCCGCCGGGAACGGGCAAGTCGCAAACGATCGCCAACATTATTGCGCATTGCCTCGCCGAAGGGAAATCGACGCTCTTCGTGTCGGAGAAACGCGCGGCGCTCGACGTTGTTTACCGTCGGCTTTGCGGACTTGGGCTCGAG
>JAFYVO010000446.1 GCA_017549085.1 Thermoguttaceae bacterium | reverse complement strand
GGGGGTAAAAAACGAAGTGAAATAAAACGGCGTTAACGGGGAGACAGCTCCGTCGGGAGCGTCGGGAAGCGGAAGAGCCGGGCGGCGTTTTCGGTCGTTTGGCGAACGACGTCGGCGACCGAAAGACCGCGCAACTCGGCGATTCGTTTGGCGACGAAGACGGTCGTCAGCGGTTCGTTCCGTTCGAGCTTGCCGCGCAACGGATGCGGCGTCAAAAAGGGCGCGTCCGTTTCGAGCAAAATCCGGTCGAGCGGCGCGACTCGGGCGGCCTCCGCGATCTCGGCGAACTTGCGGTTCGGGTAAGTAACGAACCCGCCGAAACCGAGGTAAAAACCGCGTTCCGTCCAAGCGAGCGCTTGCTCCGGCGTTCCGCTGAACGAGTGAACGACGCCCGGCGACGGCGCGCCGGACGTTAAACTGGGCGGATTAGGCGATTGGGGGGAAGCGACGGGCGCGGCGTCGGCGTAAAAGTCGCGCAAAACGGCGTCCAAATCGTCGTTCGCGTCGCGGCTGTGAATCAAGACCGGGAGCCCGGTTCGCCGACCGAGTTCGAGGTGCTTAAGGAAAAGGGCGCTTTGGACGTCGAACGGCGCGTCGTCCCAATAACGGTCGAGCCCGGTTTCGCCGATCGCGACGAGCTTGGCGCCGTCGAGCGTCGCGACGGCGTTCGCGTCGACGGCGGCGAGCGCGAGGCGTTCGATCGCTTCCCAATCCCCCGGTTCCGCGAGCGCGGCGTGGTTCGGGTGAACGCCGACCGCGGCGAAAAGCGCGTCGTATCGGCGCGACAGTTCGAGGGAACGCAGCGACGATTCAAGGTCGACCGCCGGGCAAACCGCCGCCGCGAGGAACGGACGGAAGAGCGGGTCTTCGACCTGGCGACCGCGGATTTCCGGAAAACGTCCCGAGCGCGAACGAGCGACGACGTCGTCGAGGTCGGCGGCGAAAGCGTCCAAATTCAGGTGGGCGTGCGTGTCGACGAGGGGCAAAAAACGAACGGGCGCGGACATAGGCGGCGTAAAACGGGGCGTTGGGGAAGGACGGTTAAAGAGGGGGGAATGGAAAAATAAGGAACGTTGGGGAAGTGAAAGGCGGTCGGAAAAACCGGCGCGATCGGCAAAGTCGGCGCGTTCCGAACGTTCCGCTGTTGGTAATAATCGACGCGGCGCGGGTTGTTGTTGCGTTAAAATAAGAACAACCGTCAAAATTTTCAAAAAATTTTTTCTTTTTCTCTTTTTTCGCCTTTTTGCTTTTATAGTTGGCTAGCGGGCGCTTGACAAGCGGTTAAAATTACTAAGGGCGTTTGAGGCGTCAAGCGAAATTTTTCAAAGTTTCAGTTTGCTAAAAGAGTTAGCGCGACGCCGCCGAGCGCGCGACGGTTTTTTTGACGATAATTCTTTATCGCGACGGAAAGAAGATCGGCGGAGCGAAGAAAGGGAGAGACTCGCCGAAATCAACGGGAAGCCGAACGCCGACCGACGCATCTGGTCGAGCGCGTCGCTTCCGAAGCGGTTTTGAGGAAGGATTTCAAATGTTGGTGCTTTCGAGGAAAAAAGGCGAGAGCGTCGTCGTCAACGGCAATATAACGATCGTCGTCGTCGACGTTCGAGGGGATAAGGCGCGCATTGGGATCGAAGCGCCCGCCGACGTCGCCGTTTATCGGAGCGAGATTTTGTCGAAAAACGCGTCGGCGAACGAGAGCGACGCGGAAGCGGAAACGAAGTCGCGTCCAATGAAAAAAGACGCGGAAACGTCGGAGCGCGCGAAGAGGAAAAACGTTCGCGGCGCGAGAAAAGAGACGGGCGTTTTGTTGAACGCCGACGCCGACGTCGAAAACGCGGTCGAAACGCTTTATCTGTCGAGCGAAGGGGAAGCGTATCGGCGCGCCGACGCGATCGACGCCGACTGCGAAACGAACGAAACGGACGAAGCGAAAGAAACGATAAACGACGTAAAATAGGCGAAATAAGCAGGTTGGCGAGACGCCGGCAAGCGTTGTTGAAAAAAACGACCGCGCGAACGGCGTTGCGTTAAGTCGCAAAAAACGTTAAAATCGGAAGACGGCGAACGAAGAGTCGCCCGAGCGCGCCGCGCTTTGAACGAAAAAGCGACGAACGCGGGGCGGCGCGGGCGAAGGTCGGCGTTGGGGCGACGGAACGCTTTTTGAGCGAACATCGAGACGATCATCGTAAGAAACGCGCGTTCGAACGGACGGCGTTTCTTATTTTTTTGGAATCATTGGAATAAAACGGAAGAGCGAGCGGAGCGACCGCGTCGGGAGGGAAAATGCGCGAAATTGCGGAGAACGCGTCGAGATGGTCGAATCGAGCGACGGTCGCGAGCGGTTGGCGGCGAGGAATCGCGGCGTCGGCGCTGATCGTCGGCGCGTTTTTTAGCGGCGCGGCGAGTCAAACGGCGACGTTTGCGCAAAATGCGTCGACGGCGCAAAGTCAAGCGGGAGCCAAGGCGGATAACGCGGTAAAATTGAACGACTCGGCAAATGGGGAAGACGGCGCGAACGAGGAAGTTTCGGCGGTCGAGGAGAACGGCGGCGACGGCGGGCTTAGCGCGGAGGCGGTGCGCGGCGCCGTCGACGGCGCGATCGCTTTTTTGCGTCAAAAACAGCGTCCAACCGGCGAATGGGACGAGTATCCGGGGTATCGGCCGGGAACGACCGCCCTTTGCGCGCTCGCGCTCTTGAGCGCCGGGCTCGACAAAGACGACCCGAACGTCGCGAAAGCGCTCGAATTTTTGCGCGATTTTTCGCCGCAAGAGCAGAACCAAACGTATCCGATTTCGCTTCAAACGATGGTTTTTTGCCTTGCCGACCCCGAAACCGACCGGGCGCGAATCGAGGCGAACGTCGCTTGGCTCGTCGAGCGGCAACTGAAAACGTCGAACGAGTACGACGGCGGCTGGTCTTACGTCGGAATCGACCAAGCGTCCGAGCGCGCCGACAACTCGAACTCGCAGTTCGCGCTCCTCGCGCTTTACGAAGCGGAGCAGGTCGGCGTCGCGATCGACGAAGCCGTTTGGAAACGCGCCGAGAATTATTGGTCGCGGATGCAAAACGACGACGGGTCTTGGGGGTACCGCGCTTCGACGCTCAATCCGGAAGGTTTTCCGAGCGGATACGGAACCGGCAGTATGACGTGCGCCGGGATCGCGGCGTTGGCGATGTGTTCCGGCGTTCGCGAGGCGGCCCGAGCGCGCGTCGAGGGGGACGATTTCGTTAGCTGTCAAGACGTCGAGGACGAGATCGCCGTCCGGATTTCGTCCGGGCTCAACTGGATGGGGAAGCATTTTAGCGCGAAGACGAACCCCGGTCGCGCCGCCGGAGCGGACACGTACTTTTTTTATTATTTGTACGGGCTCGAACGAATCGGGCGACTGACGGCGAACCGGTTCGTCGGGCGCAGCGACTGGTACCGCGAAGGCGCCGACGCGCTCCTGCGGCGCAAGGGCGCGCTGTCGCAGTTTTGGAACGCTCAAAAAGACTTGGCCGGAAATAACGCCGTTTCGACGGCGTTCGCGCTCCTTTTCTTGTCGAAAGGGCGTTGGCCGGTTCTCGTTTCGAAGTTAAAATACGGGGACGGGGAAGACTGGAACGCTCACCCGAACGACTTGGCCCGGCTGACGCGCCGCGTCGAACGGGAGTGGAAGACGAACCTCATTTGGCAAACGATCGACGCGAAACGCTCGACGCTCGACGACTTGCTGCAGACGCCGATTTTGTCGATAAGCGGGACGGAAACGCCCTTGCCGAGCGACGCGGAGGAAAAACGTCGCTTTGTGGAATTATTGCGCGGTTATTTGGAGCAGGGCGGCTTTATTTTCGCGGAAGCGATCGACGGCGACATTTCGTTCGAAAGCGGTTTTCGGGAGCTGATCGCGGAAATCGCGGCGAAAGACGGCGGCGAATTGCGGCTGTTGGAGCCGGATCACCCGATTTGGACGGCGGAAAAAATCGTCGCTCCGGAGCGCGCTCGACCGATTTGGGGACTTGATTTCGGCTGTCGAACGAGCGTCGTTTTCGTCCCGGCGCACCGTCCGACCCCGAGCGCGAACGGCGAGGCGCCGAGCGTTTTTGACGATCGCCCGTCTCTCTCTTGCCTTTGGGAAGCCGCGAAACCGTTCGAACGGAGTCGCGGGAACGTTCAAAACGGCGAAAATGGGCAAAATAGCGAAAACGGAGCGTCCCTTTCCCCGAACGCGGCGGCGGAGATCGAAACGGCGTTCGCGGTCGGTTTGAACGTCTGCGCGTACGCGACGAACCGCGAAATGAAGTTTAAAGAGGAGATTCCCGCCGACGTCGCCGCCGAGTTGGAGAAGACGAAGGACGTTCGCAACAGCCTCTTCGCGGCGATTCTCGAATGCGGGGCCGGTTCCAGCTGCGCTCCGCGAGCGATTCCGAACTTGATGAAGGCGGTTCGCGGTAATTTAGGGGTTCCGGCGCAACTTTACGTCCCGCGAGCGTCGGCGAAACGGGACGATATTTTCGATTATCCGACCCTCTTTATGCACGGGCGCAACGATTTTTCGTTTGGAAAAGAGGAAAGAGAACGATTGCGACTTTATTTTGAGCGCGGCGGATTTTTGTTCGCGAACGCCGTTTGCGCGTCGAAAAAGTTCGAGGAAGCGCTGTTGAAGGAGATCGCGGCGATTTTGCCGGAGGCGGAACTCGTCGACGTGCCGGCGGACGACCCGATTTTTACCGGGCGATACGGCGGTTTTAAGCTCGAAAAGTTGGAATATCGGACGCGAAAAGAGGAAAACGGACGGAAAACGACGGCGACCGTCGTCGAGGGCCCGCCGCGCTTGAAGGGCGTCGCGCTCGACGGACGCTGGGTTTTGCTCTATTCGCCGGACGACGTCGCTTGCGCGTTGGAGAACGTCGCCGCGTCGAACTGCGACGGCTTAACGCAAAAGAGCGCGTTCCGCTTGGCGACGAACATTCTCTTTTACGCGGCGGAGTCGTTTTGACGAGCGTTAAAAAACGACGTTCGGTTAAAATAGGTAAAACCGGTTGGCGATTGTAAACGGTTTAGGGCGCGGCGGATAAAGAACGACGCGGACGAAACGTCGGAAAAAACGTTAAAAAAGGGAATAATGGCTCGGATACTGAAGAAAACGGGGAAATTTTGACGCCCCCTCCTTGCGCTCGTTGCGTTCGCGGTTAAAATCGGTAGATTAGAAGGGAGTTCCGTCGAGTTCCCGCTTCCCAGTCGACCGCCTTTGGCGACGGACGCGTCCTGAAAGCGTCGATTTTGTCAATATATATTAATAGCGCGTCGTTTTTGAGTAACGAGCGAAGTCAACGGACGCGGCGTTTTGCCGGCGCGTCCCTTTCGAAACGAGCCGAGCCGTCCTATGTTTGAGTCCTTAACCGACCGATTAAGCGCCGCCTTCCGCGCGATGACGGGGCAAGGTCGCCTTACCGAATCGAATATTCGCGAGGGAATGAACCTCGTTCGCCAAGCGTTGCTCGAGGCGGACGTGAACGTCGAAACGACGCGCAAATTCGTCGATTCCGTTCAAGAGAAGGTTCTGGGGCTCGAAGTTTCGCGCGCGCTGAACCCGACGCAACAAATTTTGAAGATCGTCAACGACGAGTTGATCGCGCTGATGGGCCCGGTCGACCATTCGCTTCCGGAAAAGAAGCCGTTCGCGACGATTATGCTCTGCGGTCTGCAAGGTTCCGGGAAAACGACGAGTTGCGGCAAGCTGGGGAAACGCCTCTTGGCCGCCGGTCGCAAACCGATGTTCGTCGCCGCCGACTTGCAACGCCCCGCCGCTATCGATCAGCTGGAAGTCTTGGGCGGTCAACTCGGCGTTCCGGTCTTTGTCGACCGCGAATCGAAAGACCCGGTCGACGTTTGCCGTCGCGCGCTGAAAGAAGCGAAGGACAAGGGCGTCGACGTCGTTATCCTCGACACCGCCGGGCGTCTGCACATCGACGACGAGTTGATGGCGCAACTGAACG
>JAFYVO010000445.1 GCA_017549085.1 Thermoguttaceae bacterium | reverse complement strand
TAACGGTCGAAGGCGGCGGTCAAACGGTTGAAAGTCGGCTAACGGTCGAAGGCGGCGGTCAAACGGTTGAAAGTCGGCTAACGGTCAAAGGCGGCGGTCAAACGGTTGAAAGTCGGCTAACGGTCGAAAGCGGCGGCTAAAAAGGTTTAAAATAGCGGAGAAAGCGAAAATGGGTAAAATGAAGCAAAAGAAAACGACGCGTCGCTTCTTTCGGTCGGCGGCGCTCCTTGGGGTCGCGCTCGCGGTCGCGCCGACGTTCGCCGAGTCGCCGACGCCGGAAAACGCCGCTCCGAAGGCGCCCGTTTGGATTCTCAACAACGGCCCGGACGGCGCGGAGGCGAACGTCGGCGGGGCGGACTTGCGTTTTGAAACCGGCTTGACGACGATGAACGTCGTCGGAACCGACGCGACGTTCTCCCTCCCGATCGGCGAAAACGACCGTTTCGCGGCGGCGGAGCGGCCCTTTTTCGCGTTCCGATACAAGATCGAGTCCGACCAAAAAGTCGGCGGGCTCTTCTTCACAACCGACGAACTGACAAGCCTTTCCGACGCGAGTTTCTCGCAGTTCCCGGTCGTTTGCGACGGCGTTTGGCGCGATTTGGTCGTCGATATGCGCTCGTACCCGCATCAAAATTGGAAGGGCGTCGTCTCGTCGTTCCGGCTCGACGCGACGAACCCGAGTTCGCCCGGCTCGACGATTTCGCTCTCCCGACTCGGCTTCTTCCCGAGCGAAGAGGCGGCCCGCGCGTTCCTCGCCGAAGCAAACGACGCGCCCGATTATTCGCTCCCGGCGACGCTGACCGCGCCCCTTCAAAAGTGCGAAATCCCGGGCGGAACCCTCGGCGACGGTTGGCGTCGCGGCGATTACCTCCTGCAAAACGCGGAGGAAGCGCCGGAGCTGATCGCCGCCGGAGCGCGTCCGGAAACGCTTGTCGTCGTTCGAGTTGGCAAAGAAAACGCCGGCGCCGCGCTCCTTTCGTCGACGACGCGGCTCGGCTTCACGACCTTCCAAGCGACCGCGCCGGGGGCGTATCGCTTGGCCGTTTCGGAGGAGGCCGCGTCGTTGGCCGACGTCGCCGGACGTTCGGACGAGCGGGCGATTCGGTTCGCCGTCGCTCGCGGGTTCCTGGGCGCCGACGAAAAGAACGCGTTCCGCCCCGACGCGCCGACGACCGACGCGGAGAAGACGGCGCTTTGCGAACGGTTGGCGAGTTTCGGCGTCGACGCTTCCGACTTGAAAGCGGCGCTCGAAACCGCGTCGACTCGGGCGCAGGCGGCGGTTTGCGTCGCCGAAGCGGTCGAGCGCGCCCTCGACGTTTTGATCAATTCTCCCTTCGACGCCGCTTATTTCGGACGCGAACGACTCCGAATCGGCGCTTGGGGGAACTTCCGGCCCGCCGACTTTAACGACGAATATATGCGGACTTACGCCGATTGCGGTTTCGACTTTTTGATCGCGATGCCGGGCGTTCCGACGAAGACGCTCCTGCAAACGTCGGCGCGACACGGCGTCGAGGTTTACGTCAACGACGGCGGGTTTGAGAATCCGGATACCGCGACCGCCGAATACTGCGATTGGCCGAATTACGCCGGGCATTATATCGTCGACGAGCCCGGTTCGGACGATTACGACAAGCTCGCCGCGCTCTCGAAGCGGTATATCGACGCGACCGGCAAAGTCCCGTATATCAACCTGTTGCCGATGTACGCCAACGACGCGCAGCTGAAATACGGGGCCGGGGCCGCCGCGATCGAGTATTACGACGTCGACCCGAACGTTTATCGCCGTTACTGCGACGATTTCTGCCGAAAGTTCGACGTCGATTACATTTGCACCGACATTTACCCGCTCAACTGGGTCGGCGATAAGAAGGTTACTTACCAAGATTACGTCGAGTCGATCAACGCGATCGCGACGGTAGCTCGGGAGCGCGAAAAAGAATTTTGGTGTTATATTCAAACGTTCGCTTGGACGGACGGGAAGCGCACCCCGACCGAAGCGGAGTTCCGTTGGCAATGTTACTCGATGTTGTCGTTCGGTTGCAAGTGCGTCCTCTGCTGGACTTACGCGGGGTACAATCCGGAGTTCCCGTCGTTGGTCGATATTGCGAGCCGAAAGTCGACC
Organism: Thermoguttaceae bacterium; assembly: GCA_017549085.1. Classification (GTDB taxonomy): domain Bacteria; phylum Planctomycetota; class Planctomycetia; order Pirellulales; family Thermoguttaceae; genus RUG369. Next base: position 811 of record JAFYVO010000445.1, on the reverse strand, counting down.
GCTTGGTACGAAGCGCGCCCGGTCTTCCAAGAGTTGCGGCGCCTTTCGGACGAATACGTCAAGTACCGCAACGTCGGGGCGTTCACGCACAACTGTACGGACGCGACGCCGTATTTGAAAATGAAGAACGAATACAAGAATTTTGAAACGATTCGCGAAATTCGTTGCGAAGAACCGCTCCTTATCGGGTGTTTCGAGCGCAAAGACGGCGACGGAACGGCGTTCACCTTGGTGAATATGGCCGATTGGGAAGCGAATCGCGGCGCGACGGTTCGGCTGAAAATCGACGGAACGGCGACCGCTTGGACGCGCGGCGTTCCGGAGACGGTCGAGCCGGACGCGGACGGCTTCGCGAACTTCTACCTCGCGCCGGGCGAAGGCGTCTTCGTAACGGTCGCGCCGTAAATTCAGTTGTTTGCGAGGATTGGGCGGGTTGCGTAAAACGGCGAAGCGGCGCGAAGTTGGGCGACGTTTCGCCGTTGTTGCGTTCTTGCGCCGATTGACGGGGGGTAACGCGGGGGCGCGTCTTCCTTTAAAGTTTTGCGTTCGTTGGCGTTGGTTCCGTTTGACCTTGATTGCCTTTCGCTTGACGTTTCTTTGGGTTTGGTTGGGTTTCGCTTGACGTTTCTTTGGGTTTGGTTGGGTTTCGCTTGACGTTTCTTTGGGTTTGGTTAGGTTTCGCTTGACGTTTCTTTGGGTTTGGTTAGGTTTCGCTTGACGTTTCTTTGGGTTTGGTTGGGTTTCGCTTGACGTTTCTTTGGGTTTGGTTGGGTTTCGCTTGACGTTTCTTTGGGTTTGGTTGGGTTTCGCT
>JAFYVO010000444.1 GCA_017549085.1 Thermoguttaceae bacterium | reverse complement strand
TTTCGCCGTTCGCTTGTCCGAGCCGCGTCGCCGCGCTCCCGAACTGGGCGCCGATTACCGAAACGACGTATTCGGTCGTCGTCGGGAACGAAACGGCGTTTCCGGGCGTGGGAAAACAGCGAAAACGAGAAGATTTTACCGACGGTTTTTCAAAGACGCTTTGCGTCGTCGAGCGGAAAACGCCGGTTTGCTGGATGGAACCGACGCAAGAGCTAACGCTCGAAACGTTCGCGGCGGAATTGGCGAACGAACATAAAGGCCGGAAGAGCGGCGAAGGGGGCGCGCTCGCGGCGACGTTCGATCTGGCCGTCCGCTTCGTTCCGGCGTCGACCGACGCGACGACGTTGAAAGGAGCGGCGACCGTCGCCGGGGGCGAAAAAAAGGTCGAGTTCGAACAAATCGAACCGCGATTCGCGGCGGACTGACCGACGTTTGATAAATTGCGCGAAATAGGAAAGACGCGGCAAGAGTCGGCTTGGGAACGGGAAGCGGGAAACGTCGATGTGCCGGCGTTTCCCGCTTTTTGGACTTTGGAAGGAAAGCGGCGCGACCGGGCGTTTTGGCCGTTCGAACGCTAGAAACGCAAAAAAAAAGAGGAAGCTCGTCGGCCTCCTCTTTTTCTTTTTGGGACAATTTTGGATTAACGTCGGTTGGACGTCGGTTTCGAGCGGCGATCGACGCCGGGTTAGGTCGCGTCGGAAGCGGCGGTTGGGCGCGCTTCCGACGGTTCGCTTTCGCGTCAGTTCGTCGATTGGAAAATCGGCGGGAGTTGGTTCAAACGCGGGTCGTAAGCGGGCGGGGCCGAGTACTCGTATTGCGGGAGAACCGAGTTTTGCGTTTCAACCGCGGTCGGAGCGGCGGACGCGCCTTCGACGTAAGGCGCCGGTTGCGCTTGCGGCGGTCGGACGACCGTCGGGTCGGTGCCTTGAATTTGCGGGTACGGGCCGCGGCTGACGACTTGCGGCGACGTGAAGCGGTAGTTCACGTAACGGGCCGCGTCGCGTTGACGGGCTCGACGCCAAGCGTCGAAGTAGGCTTTGTTCGCCCAAGGGCCTTCGGAAAGGGTAACGCCGTTGTATTCGAGGAGCGAACCCTTGCGGAAGTTCAGGTTGACGATCGCGATGTTGTAGTCGATGACCGTGCGGTAGTATTGCGTTTCGGTCGTCGCCAATTCTTGTTGCGCTTGAAGGACTTCGTACAGCGACGTCTTGCCCATCAGGAAGGACGCGTTGACGGCGGCGACTTGCTTGCGCGACGCTCGCAGTTTGTCGAGGTACGTTTCGATCAGCTTGTGCGTGCGGTCGAGGTCGCGGTAAAGGTCGCTCAGGTTGTGAACGAGTTCGAGCTCTTGCTCTTGCAGGACGGCGCGTTCGCGAGCCAAGGCGAGTTCGGCGTTGCGGACGGCGGCCATTTCGCGGCGGAAACCGATCGCGATCGACGATTTAATCCCGAGCCCCCAGTTTTGATAGTCGCCGGAAGTCAAGCTGCCAAAGGCGTTGCTGTTGACGTTCGACGAGTCGACCAAGTCGTGCCCGAGGCCGTGGAAGCGGTACAAACCTTCCAAGTCGACTTGCGGTTTCAGGTAGTTGCGTTGCGCGACGAGTTCGAGCTCGCGTTTTTTGACGAGCCACTTTTGCTTGCGGAGTTCCGGAGCGCGCGCCAAACCTTCCGCCTTGACTTCTTCCCAGTCGTAACGGACGCGAGCGACCGTCGGTTCGTCGACCGGCTTGATCAGGCGGCCGTCGGACGGCGAAACGCCGATCATAAAGCGAAGCAATTGTTCGTTTTTGTACAGGTTGCTTTGCGCTTCTTGAACCGAAATCTTGAACGTTTGATAGTTTTCTTCCGCTTGCGCTTCGTTCTTCGCCGTCCCTTCCGGGTGCCCGACGACTTTTTGCGCGTTGACCGTGCGCCAAGATTGGAGCGCGGCTTCGTACCCGGCGCCCGCCGCGTGCAGGTTGCGGTAAGCGTAATAAAGGTTCCAGTAGGTTTCTTCGACGTCTTGCAGGAGAGTGCGGACGCCCATTTCGAAGTCGACGAGCGCCATATCCATATTGATGCGCGCCAAGACGACGCCGTTGGCGTTCCCCATCGAAGCGTTCGGCCCGGCGATGCGGTTGAACTCGACGCCGGCGCCGCGGAAGAGCGGTTGCGTGAACCCGGCTTCGACGTAAGTCGTCCAGTTCGAACCCCAAAGACGACTCGTCGCGTCGCTCCAGTCGTACCCGGAACCGGCGCTGGCGTAAACGTTGCCCCCCGTCGCGACCGACTTCGAGAGCGTCGTTTGGAACGTGCCGGTATCGGTGCGCGTCCCGACGCTGTCTTGGTACGAGTTGACGTAGTTGCGGGCGACGTCCGCTTTTTGCCAAGAGACGTTCGTCGTCCAGATCGCGTCGAACGCCGAAAGGGCCGCTTGAACCCCCGCGGTCGGGTTCGATTCGACGATCGCCGGGTCCCAAACGGTCATCGCGGCGTTCGGGGAGGCGAGAAGGAGGGTCGGGGTTCCGCTAACGCCGGACGCCGAGAAGTTGACGCCGCTGAGTTGACGCAAAACCTTGCTGTTTTCCAACGCCATTTGACGAACTTCGTCGAGCGTGAGAAGCCACTCTTCTTTCGGATCGGGGTTGTCGAGCGTCAGCGGCTCGAGCGCGTTCGTTACGTCGTCGAGCGACGGAACGCATTCGTTCGGGTACTCGATTCGCGTTTGCTCGTCGAGGTAATGGCTTTGGGCGTCCCCGCGAGGAGCGATATAACGCGGCTGCTGCGGCTGACATCCTGTCAGCGCGGCGCCGATCAACGCGCAAGCGAGGAAGCGTTTGAGGTTAAAACGTCGATTCATTGGATTGTCCCTGTCCGTATAAACGACTAGTTTTCCGATAAGAAAAGGGCGTCGCCCGGTCGTTGCGCTCCGCCGTCGGAGCGTCGTTCGTTCCCGCTCCGCTCAAGGAGGGGGGCGAGAATTTTCAACGATCGCGCATACAATAATAAAATTTTTGACAAGTGTAAACCGCAAATTTTTTAATTTTTGCTCTTTCGTTAATATTGTTATCGTCCGCGCGACCGGAACCTTGAAAAAAATCCCGCTTTTTTTCTGATTTTTTTACAAGATTTTCTAAAGAAGCGTTCAAAAAAAGCATATTTTAACGCTCTTTTTTCCCAAAGCGCCTATTTTAACGTTAAAATGGGTAAGGTTGAGACGGCTTGCGGTCGACGCGACCAAAAAGTTGAGTGAAAATCGTCGCTTTTTGAATTTTTGACTTTTTTTTAGAACGCGTTGTTCCGGTTGGGAAGAATAGGCAAAGCGCGCGGTTTAGGTCGACGTCGCGGCGATAGTAAAATGAGAAGAAATAGCGGGAAATAGGGAAACGCGGCGCCATTGGGGTTCGTTTGCCCGTCGTTGTTTTTTTTATTTGTTTTCGCGTCGCTTTGGGGTTTTCATTTGTTTTCGCGTCGTTTGGGCTTTTTGCGTCGCTTGGGGATTTTTGTTTGTTTTCGCGTTGTTTGGGCTTTTTGCGTCGCTTTGGGGTTTTCGTTTGTTTTCGCGTCGCTTGGGCTTTTGGCGTCGTTTTTTGATTTTAGTTTGTTTTAGCGTAGGGTGGGGGTTTTTCGGGGGTTTAGGGTTTTGGGTTTTTTTGGC
>JAFYVO010000443.1 GCA_017549085.1 Thermoguttaceae bacterium | reverse complement strand
GCTCCCCATTGCGAAACCGACGTCCGCCTTTTTCAGCGCGGGGGAGTCGTTGACGCCGTCGCCGGTCATTCCGACGACGAGGTTAAGTTCTTGCGCCAAAGTAACTAAGCGACTCTTGTCGCTCGGACGCGCGCGGGCGACGACTCGTAATTTCGGCAGGAGCGCTTTCACCTCGTCGTCCGATTTTTCGCTCAGTTCGGCGGAGGTTAACGCGATTTCGTCGTCGGAACGTAGCAAACCGGACTCTTTCGCGATGGCGACGGCGGTTTCCTTGCGGTCGCCGGTGATCATAACGACTTGGATTCCGGCGTTTTGCGCTTCGGCGATGGCCGCGGCGGCTTCTTTGCGAACGGCGTCGCGAATCCCGATGACGCCGATTAACGTAAGCGGCGCTTCGTCGCTTTCGCCGTCGGCTTTCGCGACCGCGAGGAGGCGCATCGAGCGAGCCGCCTGTTCGAGCGAGTATTTTTCAATCGCGCTTTTGTCTGTAAACGCTTGTTCTTGGCCGTTTGCGTCGATATAACGGTCGCACTGTTCGACGACGCGTTCCGCGGCGCCTTTGACGTAAACGATCGGACCGTTTTCGCTCTTAACGACGACGCTCGATCTTTTCTTTTCCGAATCGAACGCGTTAAATTGCAACGTTTGCGATTTGTCGATCGCGCCGCCGAAGCCCGATTGAGCGAGGAACGACATAAGCGCTCGGTCGGAACTGTTCCCGCCAAGAATCGCGTTTTCCGCGCCAACCGTCGCGCTGTTGTTGACGCCGACGCCGAGGATAAATTCCGGCGTAAACCAAGACGGCGCGTCGTTTAACGAGTTGAACGTCGTCGCGTCGCCGAGCGCTAACTCCTCGACGGAAAGGCGACCTTCCGTGATCGTGCCGGTCTTGTCGCTGTACAAGAGACTCAAGCTGCCCGCCGTTTCGAGTCCGTGGATTTTGCGAACTAAGACGTTGTCGCGAACCATTTTAAGGCTTTGGAACGATTGCAGAAGCGAGGTCAGCATCGGCAAGCCTTCCGGCACCGCGCAAACGATAATCGTAACGGCGACCGTGATCGCGTTCATCAGCAAATGAATCCAGCCCATCGCGTCCGTCGGAGCGGCGCCGCTAATCAAGGTTCGCGCCAAGACGCAGACGACGATCGCGGTCGCGCCGATGTAACCAAATTGCGAAATATGTTGCGCCAGTTTTCCTAACTTTACTTGTAGCGGCGTTTTACGATTGGTCTTTTCTTGCAGCTCCGCCGCGATTTGCCCGAAAACGGTCGCGTCGCCGACGACGGCGATTTCCAGATAGCCCTCGCCGCCGCAAACGACGGAACCGCGATAACCGTAATGCTCGTTATGCGTGTCTTTAGCGTCGTAGGTTTCGCCCGATTTGAGCGGTCGTTTGGTCGCTTCGACCGTTTCGCCGTTGAGCGGGGATTGGTCGACTTTGAGCGAACCCGCGACGACGAGACCGTCCGCCGGGAGTTTGTCGCCCGCTTGGAGGTACACGACGTCGCCAACGACTACGTCGTTGACGTGAATCTCCGTAAGTTGACCGTCGCGAAGGACTTTCGTCGTTTCTTTCGCTTCTTCTTCCGCTTTGAGCGCGGAGGCTTTCCCCTGTTGACGGTTTTCGCTGAGCGCGGCCGCGAGGTTGGCGATCAATATCGCGAGGAGAACGCCAAGCGGTTCGTACCACTCGGTTTCGCCGATCGCTAAAAGGACGAGCTGCACCGCCAGCGCGACCAACAAAATCATAATCATCGGGTCTTGAAAACCGCGTAGGATTTTCTTCCAAAGCGGTTCCGGCGGAATTTGCGTCAGCGCGTTCGAGCCGTATTCGCGGCGATTCTTCTCGACTTCTAGCGACGTTAAACCTTTAAGCTGCATTAGTTAACTTTCGTGTTGAATGGAAAGACGTCGCCGAAAAACGACGCGCCCAAAAATACGTCGACGCTCGAACGAAACGCGAAATTCGGTTTCGCTCGAGCGAGGACGCACGTTAAAATTTGTTGTCGACGTTGCGTCGCGTTCTGGCGGCAACGTCTTGTCGCTCAATTATTTTGGCGATTCGATTTGATAAACTTGCCCGTTGAAGAGGAAAGTCGACGCTTCTTCGAACGCTAAATATTGCGAAAATTCGCGACCGAGCCGCCCGGCAAGTTCGAAATACTCGTCGCTAAATTGTTTAACGACGATCGGCGTTTGCGCGGTTTGCGACTCTTTGTCAAGCGCCGCGTCGATCCAACGTCCGTTTTTGAAGTAAAACGTTTTACCGGCGATGGTTCGGACGGTTTCGCGAGGTTTGGCCGCGGACGTTTCCGCTGATTCCGAAACCGCGATTGGCGCGGCAAAATCGGCGTCGACGGCCAACGGAGCGGAAGTCGCGAAGGAGCGCGCCGCCCCCGCCGCTCGATTGGGCGTTCGAGGACGCAAAGCGCCCGCCGCCGGAGCTCTTCGAGGCGCGGCCGCGGTAGGCGCCGCGGTCATCGCCATTGCGTCGGCGGCGGCAGATTCGGTCGCAAGATTGGCGGCGCCGCGGAACGACTGCTTCATCGAACGTTGCGCAAATCCCGACATATTCGACGTTTGCGACGCAAGACGCTTGAAGTTGCCGGCGGCGCGACGCGCGTTGTCGGCGGTCGCGTCGAGGGCGACGGAATCGTCGGCCAAAAACGCGGTGTACGGCGTCATAATCCCGTGTTTTTTCGAGAGTTCGAGCAACTCGTTCATCAGTTCGTCGTTCGGGCCGTTCAGATCGAGCGCGTCGACGATTTCGCCGACGCGACGGGTCGCCCAAAGACGCTCGACGAACGCATAAGTCGAGTCAGCGCTTTCGTTTGTGAAAACGCCGTCGAAGGAAAACGCGACGTCGGCTCCGTCGACTTGCCCTTTCGCTTGAATTTCGATCGGGCCCGACGTCGCGTAACGTCCGACGAGAATCAATTGATCGCCGGCGTAAACGTCGATTTTCCCTTCCGGGTAAACTTGGTTGGTAAAGTATTGCGCCAACTCGTTTTCCTTCGACTTGAATTGGAATTCGACGCCGGTGAAAACGGGGACCCCGACGCGATTGTACAGGGCCGCGACGCGTTCCTCGATATTTTCGCTCGGCTTGACGTATTCGCCTTGACCGCGACCGTCGCGAACGAAACGGTCGAGAAGACGGGAGTTTACGTCGTAACCGAGCCCGAACGAGAAGAAGCGCGCGCCGTTGTTTTTGTCGCGAGCGAGTTGCGCTAATTTCATTTCGTTCGTTTCGCCGGTCGTCGGTTCGCCGTCGCTGAAGAAAAAGAGGTATTTCGGATTGGCGGTTTCGTCTTGCGCAAGTTGTTTGAAGGAAACGTTTAAGGCTTCTTCGATGTTCGTCGAACCTCGCGAGCGAACGGCGTCGACAAAGGCTAGCGCTTCGTTGCGCGACGTTTCGTCGACAACGCGAAGGCTTTCCGCAAACGAGCGAACGTCGGTTCCGAAGAGAACGACGTTAAATTTGTCGCCGTCGTTAAGTCGTTCTAAAACGAACCTTAACGATTCGCGCGCTTGACGAATTTTTTCGCCGGACATACTGCCGGAGACGTCGAGCGTAAGAACGACCGTTTTCGTCGGACGCTCTTTTTGATCGGAAACGATTTTCGGCGACGCAAGAAGAAGGAAGTAGCCGTCTTCGTTGGGGTTAGGACGGTAACTTTGAATCTTCGCGGACAAATCGTCGGCGTTTTGATCGAAGAATAAACGGAAGTCGCGCGTCGGCGTTTGGTTTTCGAGAACGCAAGTCGTTTGAACAACGTTCTTTGCAACGCGTTCGACTTTTACGTCGAACGTCGGCGAATAAACGTTTTTGATTTCCGTTTCGCCGACGATGCGAGTCGCGAAGCTGGTTTTGCCCGGCGCTTCATTTTGTCGCGCGCATTTTGTCGGAAAGAAAAATTCGGTCAAACCGTCTTGTTGTCGAAGGAGTTGCGTATAACGGAGTTCGACCGTGCGCGCTTGTCCCGGCGGAATCGGGAAGACGCTCGTTTGATAAAGGCCCGTTCCGACCCATTCAAGGAGGGCGGGGTCGCGATTTTCCCGAACGATCGCCTCGTAACGTTTGCGCGCTTCGGCGGCGTCGAGAAGTTCGCCCGTAAATTCTTTGCCTTCAACGAGAAACGTCAGCGAGTCGACGGCGCCGTCGTAAGGAAGCGGGAAGATAAACGACGCTTCGATCGTCGTCGAACCGACGTTGTTAAAGGTTTGCGAAACGACGACTTGCGCGACCGAGTTTTCAATTTCCGCGTCGACCGAAAGCGATTCGAGACGAACCGAGCGCTCGAACGGCGGGCGCGGCGCCGGAACCGAAGTCGGCGGAACGGGCGAAGGACGCTTGACTTCGGTTAGGAAACCTTGCGAAAAAACAGGTTGCGACGACGCGACGAGGAAAAAAAAGTATCCAAGAACGGCGAACCGCAACGCGTTTATTCGCTGCGACGGTAAAAATAACGCGGACATAAACGTCTCCTTAACGTGTTAAACGACGCGTTTTAAGCGTCAAACTGAATTTTTTTGGGCGTTTGGCAAACTCCGGCGGCGCGCCGCGTTTGACTGTTCCTTATTAATGAGAGACGAATAAACAAAAAAATAGTTTGTTATTTTGGAAAATTTTTTAAAATTTTTTGTTCGCGTTGGCGTAATTCCTTTTAAAACCAAACGTTAAAAACCGATTTTTTTTCTCCAAGCGTCGACGCGATTCAGCCAATCGTCGACCGGTTTGCCGCTCGGCGGATTGCCGACAAAACCGTGCGGAACCTTCGCGTAAATGTGCAACTCCGCCGGAATGTTCATTTTGCGCAATTTCGCGTAAACGGCGACCGAGCCGTTCGGCGAGTAAGCGTCTGCGTCGCCGTGTAACAGGATCGTCGGCGGCGTCTTGTCGTCAAACGCGAAGTCGGCGACCATCGGCGAATCGAGCCCGCGTTGGGCGTTCGGCCCGTCGGCGCCGTCTTCGAGGACGTAAGCCGGATAGACGGGAATTGCGAAGTTGAGGTGGCACGGGAGTTTATCGACGTCGTCGATCGGTTCGTAAGACGCCGTTTGACTCGACGTCGCCGCCATTAGCGTCAAGTGTCCGCCCGCCGAAAGTCCGAGCGCGCCGATTTTCTCCGGATCGACGCCCCACTCCGAAGCGCGACTGCGGACGACGCGGATAACGCGCTGGGCGTCCTGCCAAGCGGCGAGGTGCTTGGGGCCGTTTTTCGGGCGGGGAACGCGGTAATTCAAGACGACGACCGTAACGCCGCGCTCGTTGAAAAGGCGCGTCAATTGGTTGGCGTCGCGACCGAGCGTCAAATATTCGTAAGCGCCGCCGGGAAAAACGATTACGCAAGAGTCGCTCGTTTTATTTTCTGGCTTCCAATATTCGTAAGTCGGCTTGACGTCGTCGACCGCGGCGCCCGGCGCGACGTCGGGCCAAACGTTGAATTTGTCGAACGCGAAAGCGGAGACGCCGCAATATGTCGCCGCGACAAAAGCCGCCGCTAAAAGGAGTTTTTTCATCGGATTTTTTCGCTGAACAAGGGGAAACGAATAGGTTTTTTATTTAAGTAAAACGCCGCGTAACCGTAACGCCGATAAAAGTTTAAGCGTCGAGCGAAACGGCGCGGCGTTTTGCGCGACAAACATTAGAAACCGATTGATTTCATCCAAGCGACGACGCGGTTCATCCAGTCGCCGACGTGATTGTCGGTCGGGTTGCCGCCGAAACCGTGCGCGATATTGGCGTAAATGTGCATCTCCGCCGGAATATTCAACTTACGCAGTTTCGAGTAGACCGCGACCGAGCCCATCGGCGAATAAACGTCGTTGTCGCCGTGAATTAAGCACATCGGCGGCGTCTTGTCGTCGAAGGCGAAATCGCCGACCATCGTCGAATCGTTTCCTTTGCCGGCGTTCGGGCCGTCGGCGCCGTCTTCGAGAACGTAAGCCGGGTAGACCGGAACCGCGAAGTTGACGTGGCACGGGAGTTTATCGACGTCGTCGACCGCTTCGTAAGACGCGGTTTGGCTCGTCGTCGAGGTCATCAGCGTGAGGTGCCCGCCCGCCGAGAAGCCGAGGATTCCGATTTTTTCCGGATTGATTTCCCATTCGGCGGCGCGGCTGCGAACGACGCGAATCATCCGTTGCGCGTCTTGCCAAGCGGCCATATGCTTCGGAAGCCCTTCGCGGCGGGGAACCCGGTACTTCAAAACGACAACCGTAATCCCTTTGCTCGTAAAGAATTTCGCGATCTTGTCCCCTTCGTGTCCGTAAGCGAGACCGTTGTAGGCGCCGCCCGGGCAGACGACGAGGCAAGCGTCGGTCGTTTTCTTTTCGGGCTTCCAGTATTCGTACGTCGGTTTTTTCGCTTCCGCGCTTTCACCGGGCGCGACGCCGGGCCACACGTTGTATTCGTCGAACGCGAAACTCGAAACCGCGGTCGCGACCGCGAAAACGAGGGCCAGCGCCGCCGTCGTCAGGTTCTTTTTCATCGGGATTTCCTTTCGTAATAAAGGCTTGTTTTGACGCGAGTTGCGTCGAAAAAAATGTGGTCTGCGTTATGCGATTAAGTTTTGTAGCGTTTTCAGGTTGACGACGTCCCAATCGCCTTCGTCGGTTTCCCCTTTCGGCGTTTCGAGGTACATCGGCAAGTCGGAGAAGCGCGCGTCGTTGACGATAAAACGGAACGGCTCGAGGCCGAGTTCGCCGCGACCGATGTGCGCGTGTCGGTCGACCTTGCTTCCAAGTCCTTTAACGGAATCGTTTAAGTGGAACGCGCAAAGCCGGTCGAGACCGATAATTCGGTCGAATTCAGCGAAAACCGCGTCGTATTTTTCCGGCGTTCCGAAATCGTACCCGGCCGCGAAGGAATGGCAAGTGTCGAAACAAACGCCAAGCCGCTCTTTAAACGACGAATATTCAATGATTTGCGCTAACTCTTCAAAACGCGAACCAAGGTAAGTGCCTTGACCGGCCGTCGTTTCGAGGAGAACGCGAACTTGGTTCGTTTCCGGAAGGGAGTCGAAGATTTGATCGAGCGACTCGGCGACGCGTCGCAAACCGTTTTCGCGCGTATCCTCTTTGGCCGCGCCAGGATGCATAACGACGTTAGGAACGCCGAGAAGATCCGCTCGAACGAGTTCGTCCGTGAAAGCGGCGCGCGATTTTTCGAGTTGCTCCGCTTCCGGCGACGCTAAGTTGATTAGGTAGGAGTCGTGGATAAGAGGAGCGATTACACCGGTTTGCGTCATTGCGTCGCGAAATTTTTGCGCCGCTTTCGGTTCGAGCGCTTTCGCAACCCAACGGTTGCTGTTCTTAGAAAAAATCTGAACGCAAGCGAAACCGTGGGCCGCGGCCGCGAAAACGGCGTTTTCGTGTCCCCCGCTGATCGATTCGTGTACTCCGAAGTAAGGCATTTTCAAACTCTTAGGGTGATTTAAAATAAGCGCGCGACGCGGCGACGACGGCAAAAAAGCGTCGAACGGGCCGCGAAAACGCGTGGCGTCGGTTTAAAGCGCTAATTAACAAGTGGTTGCGCCGGTTGCGTTTTAAGCTCGCAAACGACGAGATGCGGACGATTGAAAAGCCGCGTCGGGAAAACGCTCGGCCCCAAACCGCGCGAAACGATCGTCGTCGACTCGCCGATTCGATAAGCGCCGCCGTCGTAACGCGGTAATATTCCTTGGTTTGGCGCGGCTAATCCGCCGACGAACGGAAGCCGGATTTGCCCGCCGTGCGCGTGCCCGGTCAACGCCAGGTCGACGCCGTGTTTTGCGTAAAGTTCCGCCAACTCCGGACGGTGCGAAATCAGGAGGGTAAAGCGCTTGTTCGGGGAGACGCGACGTAATTTTTCAGCGACGACTTTTTCGGAAGTCCAACTTTCGTCGGCTTTAAGTTCGAGGAGCGGGTCGGCGACTCCGGCGATAATTATCGACTCGCCGTCGCGTTGCAACTCGACTTTTTCGCCGTCGAGGACGGTCGCGCCCGCCTCTTGTAACGTCGTAAGGAACGGAAAATACTCGGTTTGCGTCGGCGCGATCGCTTCGTGATTGCCGGAAACGTAATAAACCGGAGCGATTTTCGACGCGTCGGCGACAAAACGACGCGCAAATTCGACGTTAAGGGGCGGATCGATCAATAAATCGCCGGAAATCGCGATAACGTCTGGGTTTGCGGCGCGAATTTTGGTAAAAAGTCGCTCGTTGTCCGGGCCAAATTCCTTTTCGTGCAAGTCGGCGACGCAAACGACGACGAAACCGTCGAACGCTCGCGGTATTTTC
>JAFYVO010000442.1 GCA_017549085.1 Thermoguttaceae bacterium | reverse complement strand
TTGTCGGCGCCCGCGGCTCGTCGTTGGAACGGAAGCGTCGGTTGCCGCGATTGTCGTCGCCCGCGGCTCGTCGTTGGAACGGAAGCGTCGGTCGCCGCGATTGTCGTCGCCCGCGGCTCGTCGGTGGAACGGAAGCGTCGGTCGTCGCGATTGTCGGCGGATTGGGGCGCGAGCTTGAATTTAACCGTTGAGAACGAAAGGAACGGCGATGAAAAAAACGTTGAACGTCGGGTTGGTCGGGTTCGGAATGATCGGCAAAGCGCACGCTTACGGCTTGGCTACTTTGCCGTTTTTCGCGCCGGGCTTGACGGTCGCGCCGCGGATTTTAGGCGTTGCGACGAGTCGCGCGGAGACGGCGGAAAGCGCGCGAGAAACGCTCGGCTGCGAGTTCGCGACGACCGATTGGCGGGCGTTGATCGAGAATCCGGCGGTCGACGTCGTTCACATTTGCACGCCGAACGCTGAACATTTGCCCGCGCTCCTTGCGGCGATTCGGCTCGGGAAACCGATTTACTGCGAAAAGCCGGTCGTTTCGAACGCGGCGGAGGCGGCGCAAGTCCGGGCGGCGTTGGCGGAGACCGGTTACGACGCGCCGACGCAAGTCGCGTTCCATTTGCGGGGGTTCGCGGCGGTGCGACGGGCGAAGGAGCTGATCGCGTCCGGGCGGCTCGGGCGGCTCGTTCGTTATCGAATCGGCTATTATCACGCGGGAGCGCTCGACGCGTCGGCGCCGTTCCGTTGGAAACACGCGCCAAGCGGCGGGACGATTCTCGACTTGGCTTCGCATTTGCTCGACTTAACCGATTATTTAATCGGACTTCCGGCGGAGTTGACGGCGACGGCGACGACCCTTTGGCCGACGCGTCCGGTTCGAGCGATTCAAGCGGGCGAGACGGCGGCGGACGTCCCGACGCGTCCGGTTGAAGCGGAGGACGCCGTTTCGATTTTGACGCGGGGCGTCGCGCAATCCGGCGCCGATCCGCGCGACCCGGCGGCGTCGACCGGCGTTATCGAAGCGACGAAGTTGGCGGCGGGCGCGGAGGACGAAATGACGTTCGAGATCGGCGGAACGCAAGGCGCGGTAAGGTTTTCGCTGATGGAACCGCACTATTTGGAGTTCTTCGACGGAACGAAGCCGAGCGGCGCAAACGGCGGCGAGTCCGGCTGGACGCGAATCGCGGCGGGCGCCCGTTACGAAGCGCCGGAATGCGATTTTCCGTCGGCGAAATCGACGACCGGTTGGCTCCGCGCGCACGTCGCGTCCTTGGCGACGTTTTATCGTTCGGTCGCCGAGGGCGGTTCGTTCGGCCCGGATTTGGCGCAAGGGTTGCGAATCCAAGACGCGCTCGACGCGGTGAAGCGTTCCGTCGAGCGTCGAAGCTGGGAAACGCTCTAGACGGCGGAAATTACCGGCGATTTTTACGAGCCCGGCGTTTATCGCAAGTCCGCTTGACGCGGCGGTTAAAGCGGGTATAATTGACGGTTCGAGCGTCGGCGGCGACGTTCGGCGTTAAGAAGGCGATTTTCAACGAGCGAAGAAGCGGAAAGGCGCGATTATGTTCGATTTGCAAAAACCGTTCGAACCGTCCGGAGACCAACCGAAGGCGATTCGCGCGCTCGTCGACGGCTTCCGCAACGGCGCGAAAAAACAAACGCTCCTCGGCGTTACCGGCTCCGGGAAGACGTTCACGATGGCGAACGTCATTCAGGAACTGCAGCGGCCCGCGCTCGTTTTGTCGCACAACAAGACCCTCGCGGCGCAACTTTACGACGAATTTAAAGCGTTTTTCCCGAACAACGCCGTTTCGTATTTCGTCAGCTATTACGACTATTACCAACCGGAAGCCTATATTCCGCAACGGGATATCTACATCGAAAAGGACGCGTCGATCAACGACGAAATCGACCGCCTCCGCTTGGCCGCCACGAGTTCGCTCGTCAGCCGTCAAGACGTGATCGTCGTCGCCAGCGTCAGCTCGATTTACGGCTTGGGCTCGCCGGAAGACTACAAGAATTTGACCGTTTCGCTCCGCGTCGGCGACGAGTTGGACCGCGACGACTTGCTGCGTCGGCTCGTCGACATTCAATACGAGCGGAACGACGTCGCCTTCGAACGCGGTCAATTCCGGGTGCGCGGCGACTCGGTCGAGGTGCGCCTCTCTTACGAAGAATACGCTCTGCGCGTCGAGTTTTGGGGGGACGAGATCGAAGCGTTAAGTCTTGTCAATCCGACGACTTGCGAAAAAATCGGCGTCGTTCAAGACGCGTTCGTTTACCCGGCGAAACACTTCGTCTTGCCGGAAGAGCGGATTCAGAGCGCGATCGAGCGGATCGAAGTCGAGTTGGCGGCGCAGGTGAAAAAGTTTCGCGACCAAGGGAAGTTGCTCGAAGCGCAACGGCTCCAAGCGCGAACGCGGTACGATATGGAGCTGATGCAGGAAATCGGCTTTTGCCCGGGGATCGAAAATTACAGCGCGATTCTCGCCGACCGCAAGCCGGGCGAGCCGCCGGAAACCCTTTTCAGCTTCTTTCCGGACGACTTCCTCCTCTTCGTCGACGAGTCGCACGTTACCGTTCCGCAAATCCGCGCGATGTTCGCCGGGGACCAAGCGCGCAAACGGAACTTAATCGAACACGGGTTCCGGTTGCCGAGCGCCCTCGACAATCGTCCGCTCAAATTCGACGAATGGGAAGAACGCGTCGACAAGGTCGTTTTCGTCAGCGCGACGCCCGCCGAGTACGAGATTAACGCGTCGAACGGGCGCGTCGTCGAGCAAGCGATTCGACCGACCGGGCTCCTCGACCCGATTATCGAAGTCGTTCCGGCGGATATTCAAATTAAACACTTGCACGAACAGATTTTAGAGCGCGTCGCGAAGAAAGAGCGCGTCTTGGTGACGGCGCTGACGAAGCGGTTGGCCGAAGACGTCGCGTCGTATTTTACGCAGCAAAATATCAAGTGCCGTTGGCTGCACAGCGAACTCGACGCGTTCGAACGGGTCGAACTCTTGCGCGACTTGCGCAACGGCGTTTTCGACGTGTTGGTCGGCGTCAACTTGCTCCGCGAAGGGCTCGACCTCCCGGAAGCGTCTCTCGTCGCGATTCTCGACGCCGACAAAGAGGGGTTCCTGCGGAGCGAAACGTCGTTGATTCAAACGATCGGGCGCAGCGCGCGGAACGTCAACGCGAAAGTTATCCTTTACGCCGACAAAATCACCGACTCGATGCGCAAAGCGATCGACGAAACGGAACGCCGCCGCCGCTTGCAACAGGCGTACAACGAGGAACACGGCATTACGCCGGAGACGGTCAAGCGCGGCGTTCGAGCCGGTATCGACGCGGAAATCGCCGCGCGCGAACGGGCGAACGAAGCGGCGGGCGTCGCCGACGAACAAGAATACGTTACTCGCGAATACGTCGCCGCGCTCGAAAAAGAAATGCTCGAAGCGGCGGACGCGCTCGAATTCGAACGGGCGGCGGAGCTTCGCGACCAAGTCGAGGCGCTCCGCGAACAAATCGGGAAGAAAACGACGATCGCCGAGTTCGAACGCCGATCGCGCAAGAGCGGACGCGGGCGCGGTCGGGGGAAACGGGGAAGTCGCGACGGCTCCGCGACCGGGCGGGCTCGCGTTCCGAAACCGGAGCGTTAAACGGCGGCGCAAAAAGAAAAAAAAGAATTTTTTGACGTTGAAAACCTTTTAACAATAAAGGATTAAGAAAATGAGCGAACCGACTCGAACCGAACTTTACGAAGCGATCGTCGAAGGTGACGTCGCCTCCGCCGCCGACGCGACGCAAAGCCTGATCGACGCCGGCCTGTCCGCCGACGAAATTTTGGACGGAAGCGTCGTTCCGGCGATGGACGAAGTCGGCCGCCTCTTCGACGAAGGGGAATATTTCGTTCCGGAACTCCTGATGGCGTCGAAGGCGACTCAGATCGCGATGGGGCTCTTGAATCCGCTGATGGTGAGCGCGGGCGTCGAAAAAGTCGGCTGCGTCGTCATCGGAACGGTTAAGGGCGATATGCACGACATCGGGAAAAACTTGGTCGCCGCGATGCTCGAAGGCGCCGGTTTTGAGGTGATCGACCTCGGCGTCAACGTCGCGCCGGAAAAATTCGTCGAAGCGGTCAAAGCGCGCGGCGGAGCGAAAACGTTCGTCGCGCTTTCCGCGCTTTTAACAACGACGACGCCGCAAATGAAGGCGACGATCGAACTGCTTGAAAAAGAAGGACTTGCCGAAACGACGAAGACGCTCGTCGGCGGCGCGCCGGTAACGGCGGAGTTCGCCGCGTCGATCGGCGCGGACGGATACAGCGACGGCGCGAACGCTTGCGTCGCGTTGGCCAAGCGGCTTCTCGCCGAATGGAACGACGCCGTTTGACGCGAAAAAACGTCGACTCTTAAAACGAAAGGGCGCGTTTCGAACGTTGAAGTTCGGGACGCGCCCTTTTTTTAGGGGGAACGGGGGGAAGTTAAAGGGAAGCGGAGCGAATCGGCGGCGAGGAAGTTGCGCCGAGCGGTTAGCCGTCGCGGTTGAACGCTTCGTCGAGCGGCAAAAGACCGTAAGACGCGGCGAGAAGTTTCAAGACGTGCGCGACGCGTTTCGAACTTTTGCGGGCCCGTTTGTCGACGCCTTGCAATAATTGCAGGTTGCAAAGGGAACATTCGGACGAACAAACTTCGATCTCCGGGTCGCGCATCGCCAAAAAGAGACGCGCGCCGAGTCGCAAACTTTCCGAATATCGCGTTTTAAGGAAACCGGAGTAGTTGGCCAACCCGCAACAGCCGCGCTCCAAACGGCGAACGCGCAAACCGGGAATCGCCCCCAACAACGTTTGCGCAGGAGTCGGCGACGAGAGCGCGCCGCCGGTCAGCGCGAGGGTGCGGCAAGGCGCGTGATAGCCGACCGTTTTTTCGATATTTAACGGCGATAGCGCGTCGCGGTTCAGTTCGCCGAGGCGGTCGAGGCGCGCCAAATAGGAGCAAACGTCGGTCGTGTTCGCGTAAACGACTTTCGCGTCGGCGTCGTCGCAAAAGTAAGGATATTCGCGTTTAATGCAAACGGCGGACGACGGTTCGAGCGCGACGATTTCGGCGCCGGAACGCAAGAGTTCGCGGAGTATCGAGACGTTGCGCGTCGCGACCCGTTCGGCGCCGTCGACGTCGCCGCGAGCGAACGAAACGGCGCCGGAGGTGCGCGGTTCCGGAGGAATAACGACGTCGACGCCGTTGAGTTCGAGAACGTTTTTGGCGGCGTCGACGAGGGCCGCGTCGAAAAAGTTGGCGAACGAGTCGGCGAAAAGAACGACGCGGCGGCGCGCGCTTTTCGCGTTTTCGTCGTCGAACGCGTCGAGGGCCGACGATTTCGGCAAACGGCTCAAATAAGGGCGGCTTTCCAAGCGCGGAAGACGGCGCCGTCGAGCGAGACCGAGCGTTTTTTCGAGCGCCCAACGGAACGCGCCGACGCGGAGCGCGGCGTTGACCAAACCGGAGAAGCGGGCCGCCAACCGAAGCGCGTCGTCGAAGCGAACCGCGAAAAGGTCCGCGACCGAAAGCCCGTTCGCCGCTTGGTAAGCGCTTTGCAAACGGAACGCCAAGCGCGGAACGTCGACTTGCGCCGGGCATTCCGACGCGCAAGAATGACAGCGGACGCAGTATTCGGCGACGCGGCGAGCGTCGGCGCTTTTTAGGGCGCTCAGGTCGAGATCGCCGTCGAAAACGCCGCGCAGAAGGTTGGCTTTCGCGCGGCAAGACGCTTTCTCGTCCGGCGCGTTGCGGAACGCCGGGCACATTCGCGTTTCGTCGGTGCGAATGCGGCAGTGTCCGCACCCGACGCATTGGAACGTCGGCGAGTAAACGAGCGTCGGGTTCCAAGCGAGTTGGAACTCGAGTTGCGAACGCGTCGGGCGGTTGAGCCAATCGATTTTTTTGTCGCGCTCGAGCCGCTCGGCGTCGAACGGCGTTCGTTGGCGAATCGTTCGGGAATGGAGCGAACTTTCGCGGAGCGCGGCGTCCGTTTCCGGCGCGAGAACGTCGAACGCGTCGGCTTGGACGACGGCGGAGCGAACGCGTTCGTCGCCGCGAGCGCGTTCGGCGGCGAGTCGGCGCATTTCGGGGGAAACGACGCAGTCCGGGTTGAGCCGGTTTTCCGGGTCGAACGCGTCTTTCAAGCGGACGAACGCCGGGAAAAGGTTCGGAAAACGCTTCGGAATGACGGCGGTGCGGACGCGACCGTGTCCCTTGGCGGCGCCGACGTCTCCTCCGCGTTCGAGAACAAGCTCCTCGACGCGCTCCGAAAGGGCGAACGCGCGGCTCTCCTCGGCTTCGGAGTAAGGCAAAATCGGGCGAATCGAGAGCTGACCGCAACCGACGAATCCGCCGACCGAATAAATAAGGCGTTCGCGCTTAAAGAGTTCGCGAATTTCGCTTAAAAAGTCGGGGATCGCTTCGACCGGCAAGCGGACGTCCTCCCAATAAGGGAAGATTTGGAAGGACGGCGCCATCCGCAGGCGCGCGCAACTCGACTTGCGGAGGAGGTCGCGAAAAATTTTCTTGGCGTTGGACGAGAACGCCGTCCAACAGGCGCGCGCCTCGGCGTCGGAAACGACGCGCGAACCCAACGCGTCGACGCGGCGGCGCAACTCGGTTTCGGAGTCGGCGTCGAGCTCGACGACGAGCGCGGCTTGCGTCGTTTGCGGGAAGATCGCTTCGAAACGAACGTCCCAATCCCGCGTCAGCGCGACGACGCGACCGTCGAGGAGGTCGCAAAGGGTCGGTTCAAACTCAAGAATTTTCGGAACGGCCCGCGCCGCTTTGTCGAGCGAGTCGAAGAGGAAGATCGCCGCCGCCGACGCGTTCGAAAGGGGCGACGTCGCGAGGCGCGCCTCGGCGATAATCCCGAGCGTTCCTTCGGAACCGACGAAGAAGCGCGTCGGGTCGACGCCGAAACGGACGACGTCGCGCAACGGATAACCGCGCCGCGACGGCGAGTTCGGCGGAAGCTCCGCGTCGAGGAACGGCTCGGCGCTTCGAACGGCGCGCAAGGCGTCCCCCCAAGGCCCGACGCGAACCCAATCGCGAACGGCGCGAGCGTCGGAACCGAAAAAGCGGCGGAGGAAATCTTCGCGGACGACGTCGGAACGGAAAGAACGGAAGCCGCCGCCGTCGCCGAAGTCAAAGCCGCCGAGCGAGTCGGGCGCGCCGGTTCGGGAAGAGAGCGCGGCGTCGGCCTCGGCGATCAACGCGTCGAGAAGCGTTCGGCGAAACGCGGAAGCGCCGCCGAGCGCGTCGACGAACCCGCGTTCCGGACGCGCTTGGAACGGACGGAGATTCCAAGTTTTCCCGGCGGCGTCGACGACCGTCAACTCGAGAACGCGCTCGTTCGGCGAACCGTATCGCAACCAACGCGGCCCGGTTACGTCGCCGGCTAAAATACTCCCGATCGTTCCGACCGGAACGTGTCCGGAACTCGGGGCGAAAAAACGGCGTTTCGACGTTCGCAAGCCGTCGTTGACCCGTTCGCGAATCGCGCCCGGCTGAACGACGACGTCGTCGTCCCCCGCGCGCAGGAGTCGCCGCATATAGCGCGAAAAGTCCAAAACGATCCCGGAACCGATCGCGCCGCCGCTTCCGCTCGACCCGGAGCCGCGCGGGTGAACCGAAATTTTTTTCTCCGCCGCGTACTGCACGACCGCCGCGACGTCCGCCGTCGAGCGCGGCCAAACGACGCACGTCGGGCGCTCTTGGAACGGGCCGCCGTCCGACGAAAAGAGCTGAAGAACGATTTCGTCGCAACGAACGTCTCCTCGAACCAAGCCGCGGAGGTCTTCTTGGAGTCGCGCTTGCGACGCGGCGAGCGATTCGGACATCGAGAGCGCCTTTCGACGTTAAAATAGGGGGAACGGGGGAAGCCGGTAAAAGGGAAGGCGCTCCAACCGCCGAAACGTCGACGGCGCGGAACGCCTCCCTTATTTTACCCGACGCGGCGCGCTTCGACAAGCGCCGAAACGGCTAAAAGTCGGCGCGCGTCGCTTTTTCTCGTCGAAACGCCGGTTTTTACGCGGCTCCGTTCGACGCTTTTTTCGCTTTCAACGCGTCGCGGCGCTTCGCCTCGGCGCGGCGGGTTTGACGCGAGAACTTCTGCATAACGTAATAGAAGACCGGCGTCAGGAAGATCCCGAAGATCGTAACGCCGAGCATCCCGGAGAAGACCGCGACGCCGAGCGTGAAGCGCATTTCGCGACCCGCGCCGGTTCCGGTCATCAACGGAACGACGCCCAAAATGAACGCCAGCGACGTCATAATGATCGGACGCAAACGCAAACGGCAGGCTTCCAACGTCGCGGCGAAACCGGATTTCCCTTCTTTCACTTGCGCGTCTTTGGCGAACTCGACGATCAAAATCGCGTTTTTGCTCGCCAAGCCGATCAAGACGAAGAAGCCGATCTGCGTAAAGACGTTCATATCGAGTTTCGCGATGTTGACGCCGACGAGCGAGCAGAGCAAACACATCGGGACGACCAACACGATCGCGAACGGAAGCGACCAGCTCTCGTAAAGAGCCGCTAACAAAAGGAATACGAGTAAAACGGAGAGACCGAAGACGTAAATCGCGGTGTTCCCGGCGCGCTTTTCGAGAAGCGCGAGTTCCGTCCATTCGTATCCGACGGTATCCGGAAGCGTTTCGTCGAGGAGGTTTTCCATCGCTTTAATCGCTTGCCCGGAGCTGACGCCTTCGTTGACTTGGAAGTTCAGCGCCGACGACGGGAACATGTTGAAGCGTTTGATCGCCAGCGGCCCGGTCGAGTCTTTCGCGGTAACGAAGGAGCCGAGCGGCGTCATTTCGCCGAAATTGTTGCGAACGAAGACGCGGTAAACGTCCTCCGGTTCGTCGCGGTACTGCGAATCGCCTTGAACTTTCACTTGGAACGTGCGGTTCAGGAACGTAATGTCGTTGACGTAGCGCGAACCGAAGTAAATGTTGATCGTCTCGAACGCGTCGTCGAGCGAAACGTTCATCGCCTTCGCTTTGTTGCGGTCGACGTCGAGGAAAACTTGCGGAACGGAACCGCGGAAGGCGTTCTTCAACGAGTTAAATTCGGCCATTTGGGACGCGACGTAAACGACGTTGTCGCCGACTTCTTGCAGCGTCGAGTAATCGGACGAGCCGCCCTTGTACTGCAGCTGAACCTTCAAACCGCCGAGCCCGACGCCGTCGACCGGCGCCGCGCGGAAGACGTAACATTTCCCTTCGGTCAGCGTCGCGAACTTTTTCTCCAACTCTTGTTTAATAACGACGTCGGTGAGCCCCTTGGCCGCGCGCTCTTCAAACGGTTCGAGAACGAAGTTGAACGAACCGACGTTCGACGCGGCGGAGTCGACGAGCGAACTGCGCCCCTCGGTGCCGATGACGTGCGCGACGCCGGGCGTGTCGAGCGCCATTTTGTACGCCTTGCGCATCATCTCGCGAGTGCGGAACAACGACGCGGAGTCCGGAAGTTCGCAAGCGCCGCGCATAACGCCCTTGTCTTGCACCGGGATGAAACCGGTCGGCGTCGTCCGGAACGTTTCCGCCGTCAAGTAAAGGAGCCCGCCGTAAACGATTAAAACGATAAGGCTTAACCGCAACATATAGCGGACGACGCCGACGTAAACCGCCGTCGACGCGTCGAAAACGACGTTGAAGAGCTTGAAGAACCAACCGAAGCAAACGTCGATCAACCAAGTCAACGGGTCGCGCCGCGCGCCCTTGCCTTGCAACATCGACGCGCAAAGAGCCGGGCTCAGCGTCAGCGAAACGAAGCAGGAGATCAACGTCGAAACGGCGATCGTCAGCGCGAATTCGCGGTAAAACATCCCGACCGCGCCCGGAACGCAAGCCGCCGGAATAAAGACCGACGCCAAGACCAACGCGATCGCGACGAGCGCGCCGGAAACTTCGCTCATCGCTTTATAAGTCGCTTCGCGAGCGGAAAGACCGTCGTGAATGTGTCGCTCGACGTTCTCGACGACGACGATCGCGTCGTCGACGACGATACCGATCGCCAAAACGAGCCCAAAGAGCGAAAGGTTGTTCAAACTGAACCCGAGCGCGCTCATCGCGATGAACGTCCCGATCAACGAAATCGGCGCCGCCAAGAGCGGAATCAGCGCCGCGCGCCAACTTTGAAGGAACAACACGACGACCAATCCGACCAAAATAATCGCTTCGATCAACGTGTGTTGCACCGCTTCGATCGACGACTTAACGAACGGCGTCGTATCGTACGCGACGACGTAGTCGATACCGTCCGGGAACTCTTTCGCGAGTTCGGCCAAGCGAGCGCGCACCCGTTCGGACGTTTCGACCGCGTTCGCGTCCGGAAGCTGGTTGATCGAGAGGGTAACGGTCGGGAGCCCGTCGAAGGAGCTGGTAACGTTCGTGCTAAGCGCGCTTAACTCGACGCGGGCGACGTCTTTTAGCAACGTAACGCGGCCCGTTTCGTCGGTTTGAACGACGATATCTTCGAACGCTTTGCCGTTTTCGTCCGGGGAAAGGCGCCCTTCGAGGTCGAACGGGCGTTGGAAGACGATCGGTTCGTCCATCGGCGGTTCGCCGAGCGAGCCGGTCGCGACGAGTTGGTTTTGCTCTTGAATCGCCTTCACGACGTCGGAAGCGTTCAGACTGCGAGCGCGCATCTTGGCGGGGTCGAGCCAAACGCGGAGGCTGTACGCCTTTTCGCCCCAGATCGAAATGTCGCCGACGCCGTAAACGCGGGAGATCGCGTCGCGAACGCGGAGCGAAACGTAATTGCTGAGGTAAACTTGGTCGTATTTGTTCCCGGGCGAGACGAAGTTGATCATCATCAACAACGACGGCGAACGTTTGCGGACGGTAACGCCGACGCGCTTCACCTGTTCGGGCAATTTCGACGTCGCCAGCGAAACGCGGTTTTGAACGAGAACGAGCGCGTCGTCGAGGTCGGTCCCCGGTTCGAACGCGACGGAAAGCCCCATTCGGCCGTCGTTGGAACTGGTCGACTCCATATAGAGCATCCCTTCGACGCCGTTGACTTGGTCTTCGATCTGCGTCGCGACCGATTCGGCGACCGCTTTGGCGTTCGCGCCGGAATAGCTTGCGCTAACGTGAATCATCGGCGGCGCGACGTTCGGGTACTGCGCCACCGGGAGGGAAAAATAAGCGATGGAGCCGATCAAGACGATCAAGATCGACAGAACGCTCGCGAAAATTGGTCGGTCGGTAAAAAAGCGCGCCAACGTAATGTTCCTTTATGTTGCGACGAAACGTCGTTGGGAAAAGGGCGTTCGTCTTGGAGGAATAAGGAAGGGAAGCCGAAACGGAAACCGCGTTAGTTTTGCGGTCGCGGCGTTTCGGACGCGCTTTGCGGGGCGGCGTTTTCGATCGGAGCGGGTTCCGCGATTTCGGCGGGCGCCTCTTTCCCTTCGCCGACGAAGGGCGTCGTCGCGAGTTCGTCTTGGTAGGGGGCGCCGCCGTCGTTCGGGTAAAAGGTTCCGTCTTCGCGGACGACCATCGTCGTCGAGCGGTTTTCGACGACGGTCGCTTCGACCGGCGCGCCGTCGCGAACTTTGAGGAGTTGGTCGACGATAACGCGGGCGCCCGGTTCGAGTCCGGCGAGGACGACGCGCATATTGTCGTCTTCGAGTTTGCCCAGCTTGATCGGCGTGTAAACGGCTTTGTTTTCCGCGTCGACGGTGAAAACGTATTTGACGTTTTGGTCGGTCATAATCGCTTCTTCCGGGACGACCGGCGCGTCGTACGGGAGGCTCGTCGGGAAGAGGACGCGAAGGCGGGCGCCCGGCAGGAGGTTGCGGGTTCCGTTGGCGTTCGGCTCGTTGGGGGTTTCGGCGCGGAACTCGAGCGTTCCGGTCGTTTCGTTAAGGCGCGGTTCGTTGAATTTGACGGTCGCGACGCGTTCGAACGGTTCGTCGCCGACGGCGAATTTAACGTCGAAGAGCCCGGCGTCTTTGTCTTTTTGCGCTTTTTGGAGGTTCGGAAGAACGTTGAGGCGGAAGGGCCCGAGCGTTCGTTCGTCGACGTCGAAGAAGACGTAAAGCGGGTCGACTTTAACGACGCTCGTCAACAGCGTCGAACCGTTTTCGACGAGGTTCCCGACGGTGATTTGTTCGCGGCTGACGACGCCGTCGATCGGGGATTTAATCGTCGCGTAATCGAGGTCGATTTTCGCGCGGTCGAGGTTCGCTTGCGCCGCTTGAAGTTCCGCTTGCGCGGCGGAGAGTTCCGCTTGCGCCGCGACGAGTCCGGCTTGCGAACGGTTGAACGCGGTTTCGGCGAGTTCGAGCGATTGTTTCGACGTCGCGTTTTTCGCGTTCAATTCTTTTTGGCGGTTCCAGTCGAGGAGGGCTTGGTCGCGGTCGGCGGTTTGCGAAGCGATCGCGGCTTCGCGGCTTTTCACGTCCGCCGCGCAACGTTCGACGTCCGCTTGACGTTGCGCGACGACCGCCGCGTACACGGCGTCGTCGAGTTTGAAAAGAACGTCGCCCGCTTTGACGTTTTCGCCCGGTTGGAAGCAAATTTCTTGGAGGTAGCCGGAAACTTGCGCGCGAACGTCGACCGAATCGACCGCCGCCGTTCGGCCGTTGACTTCTTCAAAATCTTGAATTGGGCGCGTTGTCGGTTGAACGACGGAAACCTTCAGCGTTTCTTTCGGTTTGTCCCCGGATTCATTTTTTTTAGCGTTTAACAAATCGCAACCGCTTGCGACAAAGGCGAGAAGCGCGCAAAGGGCGAGCGTCGAAAAACAACGCGACATTGGGAAACTCCTTAACGGACGGTGAATAAGGGCGGAAAATGGAAACCGGACGGCGAACGCGGAACGGGAACGCGTCGCGAGTCGTCGGGGAAAATCTAAGGGGGAAAGCGCCGACGGTTTCGGGGAAAATTAAAGCGTCGACCGGTCGCAAGGGAGCGCGGCGAAACGCTAATCTTATCCAGTTTAACAAAACTTTGTCGCCGCGTCAAATCTTTTTTGCGGAAAAAAAGGATTTTTCGTTAATCTGCGATTCGTCGGGCGCGCGGTTGATTTTTCGAGCGTCGTCGTTTATAATGGACGCAAGGCGCGGACGGCGCGGCGTTTGGAAAAGAAAAACGATAAAGAGCGGGAGGTGCGACGATGCAAAGGAATCGACAAGCAAAAAGAACGTTTGGCGCGGTTTGCGGTGCGTTGGCGTTGGTCGCGGCGCTGACGTCGGCGTTGGGAACGACGTTCGGCGCGGAGCCGAGCGATTCGGCGGCGACGTTGGGGGCTCGAATCGCGGCGCTTCCGTTTGTTCCGGCGGGGGAAACGCGGGCGGTCGACGGTTTCGACGCGTTTGGCGGCGCTTGGAAGGTCGACGAAGCCCGAGTTTGCGCTCGCGGCGACTCCGGTTCGCGGCTGACGTTCGCCGATCCCGCTTGGTCGACGGCTAAACGCGGCGAAATCGAGCTTTCGGTTCGTTTTTCGGAGGCGAAAGCGGGTTTTTCCGGGCTCTGCTTCAAGATTTCCGATTCCGGCGTCGGCGCGGACGCGTTCAACGGATACGAGATCGGTTTCGACCCGAGCGCCGGGCTCCTCAACTTGGGGGAACACCGCAAAAATTACAACCGGCTTCAACTGGTCGAAACGCCGATTCCCCAGGGAACGCCGTTCCGGCTCCGCGTCGCGTTCGACGAAACCGGGTTCGACGTTTACCTCGACGGCGAGAAAAAGGGTTCTTTCCGCGCCGAAAACTTGCCGGAAAACGACCCGCTCCGCGCCGGAACGTTCGCGTTTCGACTTTGGCAAAACGACGTCGAATACGGCGACCTCCGCCTTAAACTGCTCGAAAACGCCGACGGAGCGTTCGACGACGCCGATTGGCAAGCGGTCGCGCTCGCGGCGCCGAAAACCGCGACGGCCGAATATCCGGAAACCCTCGCGCTCGAAGACGTTCCGCCCTTTATTTACGTCGCTCGCGGAATGCTCAACCGCGCCAACTCGGTCGGAAACGACCTTTGGCAAGCGACGCCCCGCCGCCGCGGCTGCGCGATTCGCCGCGTCGACCCGACCGACTTGGAAGCGGGCGCGACGACGATCTTCGAAGACCCGAACGGCTCGATTTACGATATGAATCTATCGTTCGACGCGCAAACGATTTACTTCTCGTATCGCCCGGAAGGCTCGGAATTTTGGAATATTTGGAAGATCGGCGTCGACGGAACCGGCTTGACCCAATTAACCGACGGCCCGTTCTTCGACGTTTCCCCGACGGAAGCGGCGGACGGGCGAATCGTCTTCGTCTCGACGCGACGCTTCGGTCGCACCGTCTGCCAACCGGGCCCGGCCTCGAACCTCTTCGCGATGAACGCCGACGGAACCGATATCCGTTGCGTCAGTATGAACACCCTGTCCGACTTCAACCCGCAGTCGCTCCCGGACGGGCGAATCCTCTTCACCCGTTGGGAATATATCGACCGCGACCTGACGTACCGCCAATCCCTTTGGACGCAAAACCCGGAAGGGACGCTTTACCAACTTTATTACGGGAACACGATTCGCGATTTCGGGTCGATTCTGCAAGCGCGCCCGTTCCCGAACGGTTCGTCGTCGCAGGTCCTCGCGACCTTTACGCCGCACCACGGCTACCCGCACGGCGCGATCGGCGTCGTCGACCGGAGCGCGGGAATCGAAGCGCCCGCCGGGGAAGGGTTCGTTTACTGGACGAAAGAATTTCCGGTCGTTCAAGACACGTCCCGCGAATACGCTTACCGCGACCCGTTCCCGCTCGACGAAACCCGGGCGCTTTGCTCGTTCGGCGACGCGACGAGCGTCTTGGGCGCGGCGTCCGACGGCAAGATCGAGCGGTACCGAATTTGGCTCCTCGACTGCGACGGCGAAAAGCGGCTCCTTTGGGAAGAGCCGGAACTCGGTTGTTTTTGCCCGATCGCGCTCCTCGAAACGCCGGCCCCGCCGACGCCCGCGTCCCGAATCGTCGACCCGGAAATGAAGGTCAAACTGCGTCCGAACCTCGCCGCGAACGAAGTCGCCCCGGCGCCGCGCCGCACCGACGGAATCGAAGCGCAAGGGTCGACCGTCGCGGCGTTTAAAGCGGCGCTCGCCGACGATTGGGGGATTCCGGAGCGAACGAATCTTCTCGACGGCGACCCGGTCGGCCAAGTCGTGTTGGCGGACGTTTACGAAGGCCTGCAACCTTACGTGAAGCGCGGCGAAGTGAAGTCGCTCCGCATTATGGAGCAAATCCGCAAAACGGAGGAACTTCGCGACCGCGCGTTCGACCAATCGCCGTCGATGGGCGTCGCGACCTATTACGCCAAGCGGTGTTGGGGCGTCGTTCCGGTCGAGGAAGACGGGAGCGCGAACTTTTACGTTCCGGCCCTGCGCGAAATTTACTTCCAAGCGCTCGACGCCGAGGGGCGCGAAATCCAGCGGATGACGAGCGCGGTTCAGTTTATGCCGGGCGAGTCGATCGGTTGCGTCGGTTGCCACGAAGACCGCGATTCGATTCCGACGGCGGCGCTCTCCGCGAATCGGCGACCGAAAGCGGCGGAGCGCGAACCGTCCGTTCCGATCTTGCCGAACTTCTTGTACGAAGCGCAAAAAACGCGCGTTGAGAGCGGAACGAACGCGACGCTCGACGCCGGCGTCGTCGACTATCCGAGCTTGGCGCAACCGGTCTTGGACCGTTACTGCGTCCGCTGTCACGAGGGCGCGGACCCGGCGGGCGGTTGCGATTTGAGCGGCGACGCGACCCGATTTTTCAGCGCGTCGTACGATTCGCTGACGTGCCGCAGTCGGTCGTATCGCCAAGCGGACATGTTCGACGGTTCGCTCCCGCCCGACCAAGTCGCGTTAGGGAAGCCGTTAGTGCAATTCTATTGGCTCCTTTACACGACGTCGGGCGTTTGCGTTCCGTACGCGTCCGGGGCGCTCGCGAGCCGCCTCCCCGATTACTTCAAACCGGAGCATTGCGAAACGGAGGTCGACGCCGAGTCGATGGCGCGAATTAACTTTTGGCTCGACTCGAACGCGATTTACCACGGGACTTACGCGCACGCTCGCCCGGACTCCGCCGGACGTCGCGACCGTTGGGCTCCGCTCGACGGTTCAGGGCGCGCCGATTGGTTCGAGAAAGAGCTGAAGCCGATTTACGACGAAAAGTGCGCGAGCTGCCACAAAAATCTCCTCGGCGGAAACCGCGACCTGCCAGGCGTTTACGACGCGCAAAACATCGACTGGACGGGCCGTTTCGGTTGGATCAACCTGACGCGACCGGAGAACAGCGCGCTTTTGACGGCGCACCTGCCGAAGGAAGCGGGCGGTCGCGGCCTCTCGACCGAACCGACCGACGACGGCGCGGCGCCGAAATACGTCTTCGAGTCGAAAGACGACCCGACTTGGCAAACGCTCTTGAAGGCGATTCGTCGCGGCAAAGCGGACGCCGAAACGCGTCCCGACGCCGACCGTCCCGGTTTCCAAAACGCGCGACCGGAACCGTAATCGCCGAAGTCGCGACCGTTTTCCCGCCGCCGACGCGAGG
>JAFYVO010000441.1 GCA_017549085.1 Thermoguttaceae bacterium | reverse complement strand
ACGCTTGCCCGGTCAGCGGCGGCTTGGAGGTAAAGCCGTTGCGATGCGACCAAGTTCGAACGTCCTCGGTTTCGTAAACAGAGCCGCTCAAAATCGTCGCCTGAATCCCGCAACAAACGGGCGTCAAGACGGTCGACGAGCCTTCTTGGTAGAACTCGTAAGGAATCCCGTTTTTGTGGATTCCCGTCCAATCGAGCGACGTTACGTCCCAACGAAGTTTTTTCGCGAAAAGAGCGTCGAGCGTCGCTTCTCGGTCGTCGTAAAGGTCGCAATAACAAAGGTAACACTTCAAACCGTTCGGCGTGTATTCGTCGCGCCAAGTTCGGTTCGAGATATACGAGCCGGTCGGATACGACGGCTGTCGCTCGACGTAATCGAAAACGAACGGATCGGGCGCCGTCGCCGCGACCTTCGCCAACGCGCAAACGGCGACGCGCTCGGCGCTTAGCTTCGACTTGGCAAGAATGCGAAACGGGCCGCTTTCCGTTGCGACAAACGTCGCCGACGCGAACTCGTAATCGTCGCCACCCTCCGGAAACGTTACCCGCGCCGCCAAAAGTCCGTCGAGCTTGACGCGTCCGAGCCCGTCGGCGCGTATCGGCTCCAAAGTCGAAGCGAGCGTTTCCGGCGCGTCGTCCGGCAAAGCGTCGACGGCGCGAAGCGTTAGCTTGTTGTTTAAAAGCCGCGAAAGCGCCGCGTCGAACGTCAACTCTTGCGCGTATCCGCTTATCTTAACGGGCGTTCCCGAAGGAAGAAGCGAAGCGGTCGCGTTGCGAACGAACGCTTCGTTCAAGGAGCCGCCGGTCGAACGCGTCGAGCGAGAACCGCTCAACTCGCCCCCTTTGTACGCCGCGATTATTTCGTGCAATTCGCGGCGCGACAAATCTTTCGCCATCGTCGATCTCCTTTCAGTTCGGAACCGGTATGCAAAGAGCCGCAAATTCCATAAGCGGGTAAACCCGCTCGACGTTGATTTGCCGAACAAACGTTTCTCGCTCGCCGGTTTCGTCGTTTTCGCGTTCGAGCGTCGAACGCCAAGCGTAATCCCAACCGCATTTCGGAATCAACTTGCCGTCGAACGGAATCGTCGCGTTCGGCGACGCTTCGAAAGAATACGTCGCTCGCCAATACCAGTCGCGTTTCCCGGTAAGCGGATTTTCGAACCGCGTCGACTTCGCCTTGACGCCGAGAAAAAGAAGCTCGCCCGGCGCGTAACCGTCGAACCAATCGGCGTTGATCGAGCCGGTAAGTCGCGCGAGCATAATTCGCATATCGCGGTTAAGCCACTCTTTCGGGAGCGATTGCGTTATCGTCGTTTGCGCGTGCGGAACAAAGACGTCGTAACCGTCGAAACCGCCGTTCCGGTTCGCGTTGACGCCGCATTCGAAGTCGATCGCTTCAAAACCTTCGCGCGGCGTCGCGGAAATCGTTTCCAACGAATGCGTTAAATGCGCCGTCTTCCCTGTCGTCGAAAATTCGTAATCGCATTCTTCGACAACCGTTTGCGGCTTTGCGAAAGTCGCCTCAAATTCCCAAGCCTTCACGCCGGGGAGCGGTTTCAACGTCGCCGACGAAAGCGTCAGTCCGTCGTCCGTCGGGAAAAGATTCTCGTCGAGTTGAAACGTTTTCGACAGGTGGTTCATCGCCCTCATATACGCGACAAAACGGTCGTCCGTTCCGCGAATCCGGTATTTCCGGACGCTTTGCGGCGACGCTCCGTAAGTCCGTTCGCCGGAGTCGAACGTTTCGCCGATTTCGACCAAGTCGTCTTCGAAAACATACTCGATCGACGCCGCCGCGACTCCGGAAACGGCGAGCGCTCGCGATTTCGTCTCGACCGTTCCGGAACCGTCAAGCCGCCCGTCGACCGCGAGCGAATCGACCGAAAGCGCGTCGTTTTTCTCGACGGTCAACGCGTCGGAGCCTCCTATCGTCAAATAGCTCGCGCTCATATCGAGTCCTCGTCGTCTTCGTCGTTAGCTTTCGCCGTCTTCTCCGCCGCGTCGGCGATTCTTTGAAGAAACGCGCTTTGCTTCTCCATCTCCGTTTTCTCCCAATCGTTCGAGCCGAGCCCCGCCGCCTCGAACGCGTTGAACGAGCCGCTCGAAGCGAGTCGAACCTGCCCCGCTTGCGCGCCCTCGATTATTCCCGCAAGGTCGGCGTTCGCGGTCTCCAAATCGGCTTGCGAGTTCGCGACCTCTTCCTCGGCCGCCTTGATTTGCTCTTCGTCGCCGCTCGCGTAAGCGTCGTCGAGCGCTTCGTTTGCCGCGATAAACCGAGCGTAGGCGACGTCGGCGTTTTCGTGCGACGCTTCGAGGGCGAACCTTTCGACGTCCTTCGCGGTTTGTCGAACGAGTCCGCGCGCCGTTTCGACGTCGAACGCCGCGTAATTCGCCGTTTCCGCTTCGGCGACGTCGCGAGCGTCGGCGAGTTTGTTTTCCGCCGCCTCGATTCGCGCCGCGTCTTTCGCGAGCTTGGCGGCGCGAAGTTCCTTTTCCGCGTCCTTAACGCCTTTGTCGGCGGACGTCTTCTTGTCGAACGCCTCCCGCTTTTCTTCGGCGGTGAAACGCCCCGACGTCGCGTTGGCGAGCGCCATATTCGCCGCCGCGTTCCGCGCTTGCGCCCAACCGAGGTCGCGTCGCGCCTCCGTCCGTCCCGGCCCTTTGGCGATTCCGGCGAGCCGCTCTTCGAAATTAACGCGTTGAATATCGCGCGCCGCCCGCTGTTGCGCGTCGTAAACGTTCGCCGCGCGAATCGCTTCCGCTCTCGGGTCGTTCGACGCGGCCGCGATTGTCTTTTGCGCTTCGGCGTAAGCGTCGAACTTCTCGGCGATCTCTTGGCGCCTCTTCTCGAACGGGTCGTCGACGGCGTCTTCTTCGTAATCGTCCGACGTTTTCTTCGCTTTTTTCAAATCTTCATCGTCGATCTCCGATTCCGAGGGCGCGGTCGCGTCTTGCGGGTTTTCCGCGACTTGCGCGGCGTCT
Organism: Thermoguttaceae bacterium; assembly: GCA_017549085.1. Classification (GTDB taxonomy): domain Bacteria; phylum Planctomycetota; class Planctomycetia; order Pirellulales; family Thermoguttaceae; genus RUG369. The sequence continues at coordinate 2,090 of JAFYVO010000441.1, read as the reverse complement.
TGCCGCATTCCGTTTAATTGCGCTTGAAGCAAAGAAATTTCATTGGCGAGATTCCCTTGTTCCGTCCGAATTTCGCCGCGACGGTCGAAAAGCGCCGCGTGTCGGTCGCCAAGCGATTCGGTAAAACCGAGCTTGCCGCCGACGCCCTTCCAAAAACCGGCGGCGCCTTGCAACGCCTTAAACTCGCGCGAAATACTCGCGTCTTCGTTCGCCAACTTTTCTTGTTGCGCTTGCTTATCGCGAATTTCCTGCTCGATTTGCGCTTCCTTGAACTTGCGCGCCGCCTCGGTTAAGCCGCCGAATTTCTTCGCGGTCGCGTCGATCGTAATCCCCAAGTCGCCGTAAGCGGCTTGAAGTTGGTTCGCAATTTCCGCCCCCTCGGCAAACTCGGCGTTGGTAAGTTCCGATTTCTCCGACAGTTCTTTCAAGCGCTCGAACATCCGCTCGTGTTCCGAACGAAGTTCCGCGTTGGCTCGCGCTTGTTCCGCCGCCGCGTCGCTTTCTTTGCGGGCCGCGTCCGCCGCTTTCGTCGCCGCGTCGCCAAATCGAGTAATCGCGTAAGTAACCGCGCCGATCGCCAACATCGGGCCGAGAGACGCGGCGAGCATAGCGAACGAACGCCGCAACAGCGCGCCTCCGGTCGCCGCTCGCGACATTTGAACCGCCGAGTTCGCCGCCTCGCGAGCGTTCCGCGCCGTCGCTTCCGCCGCGATTCGAGCGTGAACCGCCTCTTGCCGCCTCGCCGCCGCGAGCGCGTAAGAACCGCGAATCGAGTCCGCTTGCGCTTCGAACGAAAGCCGTTCGCCGATAAAGCGCGCTTTCGCCGCTTGTTCCTCAGCTTTCGCTATTTTTTGAGCGAGGGCCCGCGCGGTCGCGTTCGCTTTCGCCTCGACGTTAAGAGCCCGCGTCGCTTGCGCTTCCGCTTTTGTCGCGACGGTCAACTTCTTTTGCGCGATTTCTCTCGCCCGCTTGGCTCGCGTCGCGGCGTTCGACGAACCGGTCAACGCGTTCAAGACGCCGACGTATCCTTGCCCAACCGTCCGGAGCGCCGAAAAGGTCGACGACGCCATTTTCGCGCCCTGTCCCAACGCCAACGTCGCCCCGCCCGCGACCGTCGCGACCGCCGCCGCTTTCGCAACCCAAACGACCGTTTCCTTGTTTTCGGCGATCCAAGCGCTCGTCGTTCCCGCGACGCGTTGAATCTCGTCCGCAAGTTCTTTTAGAGCCGGGGTCAACGCGTCGCCGAGCGCGTGTTTCACCCCTTCGAGCGCGGATTCCGTCAGCCGGAACGAACCGCCGATTCCGGAATCCATCGCCGCCGCCGTTTCCGCCGCCGTCCCTTGCGAATTGTCGATCGCGTCGTACATTCCCGTAAAGTTCGCGGAAGTCAATTTGACGCCGCCGCTCAACCCGTACATCGAAAATAGGTCTTTGTAAGTCGCTAGCTTTTCGGCGTTAGGCATTGAAGCCGTCGCGGCGCCGAGTTCGCGCAACGCGTCCGACATATTCCGGAGCGAGCCGTCGGCGTTCACTACCGAGATTCCAAGCTCTTCGTAACTCTTTTGAACCTCCGGGTCGGCCATTTTCAACTGAATATTCTTAAACGCCGTCCCCGCAAGACTTCCCTTGATACCGAAGTTCGCGAGCGTCCCGACGATTTTCGACGCGTCTTCGATCGTCATTCCGGCGTCTTTCGCAATCGGCGCGACGAACTTGAACGCCTCGCCGAGGTCTTCGAGCGTTTGCGACGAGTTGTTCGCCGTCGCCGTCAAGACGTCGCAGACGCGCCCCATTTCGTTCGCTTCCAAGTCGAACGCCCGCAACGCGTTCCCGGCGATCTCCGTCGCGAGCGGAATTTCCGTTTGGGTCGACCGAGACAAGTCCATCACCGACGCGATCGCCGCGTCGATTTGCGGCGCCTTGAACCCGGCGCGACCAAGCTCGACCATTCCGCTCGCGACTTGCTCCGCCGTAAACGACGTCGTTCGGCCAAGTTCGCGCGCTTTCGCCGTCAACGCTTCGAATTCGGCGCCGGTCGAGTCGGAGACCGCTTGCACGGCTCGCATTTGGTCGTCGAACGCCGCGAAGTT
>JAFYVO010000440.1 GCA_017549085.1 Thermoguttaceae bacterium | reverse complement strand
GTTCGCGTTTGTGAATATGGCGCAAGCGTCGAAACGTTCTCCGCGACCGCGACCGGCCCGACGACGGCGACCATCGTTTGGAGCGCAACCGACGCGACGGCGCGGGTTTGCGTCGAACGCGAAAACGCGGCCGCGCCAAACGGTTGGGAAGTCGTCGCAACAACGCCGACGGAAGACGCGTCGCCGCTCGAAGTCGCGCTAAGCGGAAAAGAGCGCTTCCGAATCTTCGACGGTCAAGCGTTTTACGTCGACGAAGCGTATTTCCCGACCGGCGATTTTTACGTCTACGTCGCGGACGATATTTCGGCGGTCGCGACGGTCGCGGTCGAGTGGGAGACGGCGACGCAAATTATTACGGCGGGAAAGGTTATGTATCGGAACGAAAACGTTTTGCTCTTGGCTTCGATCAAAAATAAACTGACGGCGGCCTATTTGAGTCGAGACGACGTCGAGTCGGCGACCGCGACCGTTTACGCCGTGTCGCCTGGGTTTGGCGCGCGGGAAATTTGGTCGCCGGTCGACGGTTGGGCCGACGTCGCGGTTCCGCTCGACGCAATCCTCGAAGCGCCGACCGAAATCGACGGTTGGACGCTCGACGCGGTCGGGCCGAACTTCGTTTGGACGCCGGACGCGACGACGCGGCCGCTTTTCGGCGATTCCGGAACGTTCGCGGTTCAGGTTTGCGTCAAACGCAAGTCGAGCGGAAATCCGATTTACTTCACGTTTCGAGCGGTCGTCAAGTGAGCGGCGGCGAGCGCGGCGGTCGAGACGAGCGGAGGGGGCTAGGTACTACTTTCGAGCGGTCAAATTGACCCCAAACGTATCGAGCAAGAAATGGAGTTTTGTTTCTTTCTTGCGAAAAGTTGACGGGCGAAGGACGTTAGGACGGGAGCGGTTGAGTTGACGAAGCGGGGAGAAACGGGAGCGGTTCGCAGGGGGGACGGTCGAGCGGGGACGACTTGCGGGCTTGCGCCGGAAGCGGTTCGCGAATTGGCGTTTCGAATCGCGCGGGACGGGGAAGACGTCGCTTGCGCGGGGCGGTCGACGGCGGAAGTCGACGCGGCTCGCGATTATTTGATTCGAACCGCGTCGACCGACGGGCGGCTCGCGCTTGGAAAGAACTTAATTCTCGTCGAACGGGCCCTCGCCGACGCGCTCGCGACCGGCGACGTCAAGAACACGCTCGCGGCGTTGCGTCAACAGGCGGAAGTCTTGCGGTTATGCGACTTCGCCAACGCCGATTCGGCGGCGCAGACGGAGGCGACCGAGCGCGAGGAAATCGTTCGCGGCTATTTGGAGTCGACCGGGCTCTTTCGACGGGGACTCAAGCTCGAAGAGTTGGCGCGGTTGACGGCGCAGTACGTCGTCGACCGGATTTTGCCGGAAGAAACGAGAACCGACGCGGCGGAAGAGACGGAAAGAGCGGAAGAAAGCGACGACGGCGACGATGGAAGGGACGGAACGACGGACGAGCGCGACGGCGAGCGATAAGGGGGCCGCCGCTTACGAACGGCAAAAACGACGCGCCGCCGAACGGTCGCGGCGAACTTCGTTGGCCGGGCGGGAAATCGCGCCGCTTCCGCCGATTTTTAACGCTCGACGGCGCGCCGCCTGCAAGTACGACCTCGCGCTTTTCCTTTGGACGTATTTGCCGAAGAAGTTCAAGAAGTCGTTTAGCCGCAACCACCTGCGTTACATCGAAACGCTTCGAGACGCGATTGTTAACGGCGGTTTGCGAGCGATCGCGATGCCGCGCGGCGCCGGGAAAACGACGATCGTTAAAGGCGCGGTCGTTTGGGCGATCCTTTACGGTTGGCACAAGTACGTTCTCGTCGTTTCGGCGACGAAAACGGAGGCGACGGAACTCCTCGCCGACGTCAAAAAGTCGTTCGTTTCGGAACGGATTCGCGAAGATTTCCCGGAGGTCGCCGTTCCGCTCGCGCGACTCGGCGGCTCGGCGTTGCTCGCTCGCGGTCAGCTCTTCGAAGGGGAGGCGACCGGAATCGTTTGGCAAACGGACAAAATCAAAACGCCGACGATTCCCGGTTCCGCCGCGAGCGCCGCGACGATTCGAGCGGTCGGGATTAACGGCGCGATTCGCGGCGCGTCGACCGACGGCGTCGACGGGGAAACGGCGCGGCCTTCGCTCGTCGTTTGCGACGACTTGCAGAAGATCGAGGACGCGAAGAATCCGGAACGCGTCAAAAAGATTTGCGACAAAATAGAGCGCGATATTATCGGGCTCGCCGCCGACGGCGACTCGATGACGGTCGTAATGGTTTGCACATGCATCGAGCCGGACGACGTTTCCGCGATTTATTTGAGTCCGGAAACGCGGCCGCAATGGAACGGCTTGCGCTTCAAGATGGTCGAGCGTTTTCCCGACCGACTCGACGACCTTTGGCTGCGCGAGTACGCGTCGCGGCGCCGCAAGAGCGCGAAGGAGGCGAACGCCTTTTACGCCGCGAATCGGGAGGCGATGGACGCGGGCGCCGTCGTCGATTGGCCCGAAAATTACGACCGGAAAAAGGAAGCGTCGCGGTTGCAGCGGGCGATGAATTACTTGATCGACGACGAAGCGTCCTTTTGGTCGGAACGGCAAAACGAGCCGAGGGCGCCGGAAACCGCGTCCCTCGTTTGCGACGCGCGGACGATTCGGTCGCGAACGAACGGGCTCGAACGGTTCCAAGTTCCGAACGACGCGACGACGCTCACCGCGTTTATCGACGTTCACGCCGACGTCCTATATTACGCCGTTTGCGCGTTTAAGGACGACCGAACCTGTTTCGTCGTTGATTACGGCGCCTTTCCGGAACAGCGCGAAGAGTACTTTTTCAAAGGGCGGAGCGGAAACGCGACGCTCAAGCAAACGTTCGCGTTCGCGGACGTCGACGGCGGAATCCAAGAGGGCGTTTTCTCCTTGATTCATCAGATTTTAGGGGAAACTTGGACGTCGGTTTCGGGGCACGTCTTGTCGATTTCGCGGCTGATGGTCGACGTCGGTTACCGGCGCGACCCGGTCGAAAGCGCGATTCGCCGCGTCGGCGTTCCGGTCGTCAGTCCGGCGAAGGGGCGGGCGATCGGCGCGGCGCGCAAACCGATGAGCGAGTGGACGCCGAAGCCGGGCGCGAAGGTTGGGAACCGTTGGATCGCGGAGCCGACGCCGGGGCGCGCGTTCAAAACGATCACGACGGACGTTAATTTTTTCAAGTCGGAAGTTCACGCGGCGTTCGCGGCGCCGGTCGGCTCGGTCGCGGGCGCGTCCCTTTGGGGGAGCGTCGGGGAGCGTCATCGGATGTTCGCCGATCACTGCTGCGCGGAGCGTTGCCAGCTGGTGAAGGCGGCCGGAAACGAAGTCGCCGAATGGACGGCGATTCCGGGGCGCGACAACCACCTTTTCGACTGCGTCGTCGGCTGTTTCGCGGGCGCCGCCGTTCAAGGGTTGCGCAAACCGGGCGAACGTCCGACGCGGCGCCGGGAGGAAGAAGACGAATGAGCGGAAATAACGGAAACAACGGAAACGGCGGAAGTTGCGCGACTTGGCGAGCGGCGCGGCTCCGCTTCCTTTACGACGAGATAACGCGGCTCTCGAACGCGCTTTCGGAGGCGGGCGCGGCGGCGTCGATTACGGTCGACGGCGTTTCGACGACGTTCGACCGCGCCGGAACGCTCGCGACGATGAAGGAGTATCGGCGGGAAATCGCGGCGCTCGAAGGGCGGTCGACTT
>JAFYVO010000047.1 GCA_017549085.1 Thermoguttaceae bacterium | reverse complement strand
GCCGCCAGCGACTCGCCAAAATTCCGTCTTTTGCGCAGGCAGTACTCGCGCTCTCGTTCCGTAAAAACCCGATTCATAAAGGTTTCCGGAAACCGTTCGTAAAGTTTCAACACGCGGTCGATTTCCGCCGCGTCCGTTCCAATTCCAACGACTCGCATTCCCCGCTCCCAAACGGCGAACTCCGTTCGCCAAACCGACGCCCGCCGCAAACAAACTCTTTCAACGCAAGAACTTAACACCCGCGCGTCAAGCGCTCGGCAACAACAAAAAGCCGACGGCGAAAATTCCCGCGTCGATCAGGCCGTGACTCAACCAAGCGCCGTAAATCGAGTCGTAGCGGCGATATATCTCCTGCCAAACGAGCCCGCCAACGAAAACGCCGAACGAGCAAACCCACGTCGCCGGTTGCGCAAACCCAAAATAAACGCCCAAAAGCAAGACGTGATGTAACATAAACCCCGCGTTAGCGACGAGCGACGCCGGCCAATAAGGCAAACGCTCCGCTAAACGTCCGAACGTAAACCACCGCCAATAATACTCTTCCAGCCCGGAGTGAACGATCGAATAAAAGATCGTCAAAAGGATAAACGCGCCCGGCGTCGCCAATCCTAACGATTGAAGACGCCCCGTCAATTCTCCGCGCAAATTATCGACGAGCGGCTTAAAGGCGCCCGGTTCTTTTGTTAAATACGCTCCAATCAAGAAGATAAGAAGCCCGACCGCGCCGCCAAAAACAAAGCCGGGAACCAAACCGCGACGATTCGGACGGCGAACCAGCCAACGCGTCTGCAAAACAAACGCCGCGACGAACGCCGGAAAGGCAAACTGAAGCGTTTTTCCCGCGACGAAAATATATTTCGACAACGCCGGCGCAAACCGTTCGCCTAAAATGAAATACGCCCAAGTCAACAACGACGGAAAGAAGAGCGCGAAGATCAAAATCGACGTATTGCGACGCCGCGTCAAACGTTTGTTTTCTCGTTCCTCGGCGCTTTTTGCTCGACGTTTTTTAGAGCCCACAATTCCCCCTTATTACAATCAGATAAAGCATTTATTTTACAGCGCTTAAAACGCGCGACGTTTACCGCGACCGTCGGCGCGGCAAACGTCGAACCTAACTTCAACGCTTTCAAAGACTTCGAAAAGCGTCGGCGGCGATTTCGATCGTTCGATCGATCAATTCGTCCGAGTGCGCGACGCTGGTAAACATCGCTTCAAACTGACTGCACGGAAGGTAAACGCCGCCGTCCAAGAGTTTCCAGAAGAACTTCGCGAACTTTTTCGTATCGCAACGCGCCGCGGACGGCCAGTCGACGACGGCGTCGTCTTCTTCGCCGAGGAAAAAGAGCGTCGCCATTCCGCCGCAACGTTGAACGGAAACCTTGACGTTCGCGTCGTTTGCGGCTTGCGACAAGCCGTCGGCAAGTCGCGCGGTCGTTCGTTCGATTTTCGCGTAAAAATCGGGATCGGCGTCAAGCGCTTTTAAGGTCGCGATCCCGGCGGCGGTCGCGAGGGGGTTCCCGCTTAACGTCCCGGCTTGGAAGACTTTACCGCAAGGAATCACCGCGTTCATAAACTCCGCTTTCCCGCCGTACGCGCCGACCGGCAAACCGCCGCCGATCACCTTGCCAAGCGTCGTCAAGTCCGGATCGATACCGTAAACCTCTTGGGCGCCGCCCTTTGCGACGCGAAAACCGCTCATCACTTCGTCGAAAATCAGAAGCGCGCCGGCTTTTTTCGTTTCTTCGCGCAACGCTTGAAGGAACTCCGGTGTCCCCGGCACGCACCCCATATTCCCGGCGACCGGCTCGACAATGACGCCCGCGATTTCGGAGCCGCGTTCGGCGAACGTTCGCCGCACGGCTTCGACGTCGTTGTATTCAAGCAGAATCGTATCCGCCGCCGTTCCAGGAGTTACGCCCGGCGAGTTCGGCACGGAAAGGGTCGCAGCCGCGCTCCCCGCCGCGACGAGAAGGCTGTCGACGTGCCCGTGATAGCAGCCGATGAATTTGACGATTTTGTCGCGCCCGGTATAGCCGCGCGCCAAGCGAATCGCGCTCATCGTCGCCTCGGTGCCGGAGTTGACAAGGCGCACCTTTTCAATCGACGGAACCAATTTGACGACCAACTCCGCGAGGTCGTTTTCGGCTTGCGTCGGCGCGCCGTAACTCGTTCCCTTAACGGCGCTTAACGTCAACGCTTCGACGACGCGCTGGTCGGCGTGTCCGAGAATCATCGGCCCCCACGACAGGACGTAGTCGATATAGCGATTGCCGTCGACGTCGAAGAGAAACGGGCCCTCCGCTCGGTCGATCACGACGGGCGCGCCGCCGACGCCGCCGAACGCACGCGCCGGGCTGTTGACGCCCCCGGGAATCAACGTTAAGGCTTTTTCGAAGATTTGCCGACTTTTTTCACGATTCATTTCGACCATCCTAATATTCTATAAAATAACGCTTTAAACAACGTTCTCTGCAAAACGACGCGCGACGTTTCGCCGCTTTTCTTAAGTATACTCGAAGTTGGCAAAATCGCAAGGGGCGCCGCGATTTCACGCAAAAATCGGCAAAAGGTTCGCGATCGCCGCTTCCCAAGGCGCAAAAATCGGATACAATATGACGAAAGTCTCGAACGTCGGCGTCCGCCCGTTTGATCATCGCGTTTTGGGAGAAATCCAATGAAGAAAAAGCCCGTTTCCGACGCCGCCGTCGATCAATCTTCCCTTAGAAGTCGCGTTATCGCAAAACTTAGCGAGGAAGTTCCAGAGGGCGACGTCAAGTCGTTTTTTAGTCGCGACGGCCGTTTGGCGCTTTTAACCGACGCCGCGGACTCAAACGATTGTTCAAACGAAGTTTACGTCGATTTTTCGCCGTCGTCTCCGCTCCGTTCTCCGCTCGAAATTTACGTCGGACGACGGCGCGTCGTCGCCGGAACTTGGCGAACCGACGTTTGGGCGAACGGTCAAAAGCTCGACGCAACCGGCTCTTGGCAAACGCTTTGCGAAGAGATCGACGGCGACGGCGCGTTCGTCGAGCGCCTTTTGCCCTTAAGCGGCGGTCGGTCGCTTTCTCGACGACTTTTTGTCGCCAACAAAGAAAAAATTTTCCTAAACGTCGACGTTTTATACGGTTCGGACGCCGAACGCAACTCGACCGCGGAAGCCCCGCTTCTGAAAATCCGTTCGACTTTCCCGCTCGATTCGACCGAAACGAACGCCAAGTCGGCCGACGCAACCGACGAGGTCGCGTTTTACGACGCCGCGTCAACCCTGCCGTTCGCTCGCGTCTTTTCTCTTTCGAACGTCAAACGCCGACTTAACGCGTCCGACGGAACGCTCGCCGCTAAAACGACTTACGGCGGCTCGCTAGAAACGGCGACTTGCCGTCGCGGCGGTTCGGTTTGCGCCGCGACGCTCTTCGATTGGAACGCAAACCGCGCAACGAGACCGGTTAACGTCGGCGTCGCGACGGTCGGCGAAAATTTGCGGAGCGTCGACGAAGATTGCGCGGTCGGGCGTCAAATTCAGCTTGGCCGCGAACGTTACGTCCTTTACGTCTCGACGTCGCGTCGCCCGGCCATTCGGTCGATTTTAAGCCGCAACCTCTTGTCGGACTTTATGTTCGGCAAATTTTTCGTCGGGCGCGGCGTCGAGCCGCTCGTCGACGTCGAAGCGCCGACCGATTTTTGACGTAGGAAAACAACGTCGATATAAAACGGCGTTTAGAACGCAACGGTCGCTCGAAGTCCAGGCGCCCAAACGACTTCCGCGTCGCCGTCGCCGCCGACGCCGTCGATCCACTGCAACGAAGGCGTCGCCGAGAAGTAGTCGTTCACTTGGAAGGAATAGTAAAGCTCGAAGTGGTTTTCGTCGACCGTTCCTTCGTTAAGTTGCGCAAACTCGTCGCTTACATATGTAATCCCGTAACCGAAACCGAGAATATCGTCCGGTCGCGTTTCGCTGAACGAATGCAACTCAAACCCGGCGGTCAGGGCGCGGTCGAACTCGCAACACGCGCCGTTTTGTTGACCGTAACGTCCCCAAAGACCGATGTTTTGCGAAATTTCTTGGTCGAACGAGAGGCCCCAACCGTCGTTCGTCAAGTCGTCGCGGCTTCCGTCGAGCGAAGGACGCGGCGCAAAATTCGCCGTAAAGTAGCCTCGATACGTTCCTTGGAGTTCGCCGATTTGAACGCGTCGGTCGATTTCGGCGATCGCGACGCCGTAACTGAACATCTCGACGCAATCGCGGTTCGACTCGCTGTAACCAACGCCGAAACTCCACTTATCATTTGGCTCCCACCAGAGCTGTCCGCCAAGCGAGTTCGCGGGACATTCGAACGTCAAGTTATTGATGAAGGCGTCCGACAGAAACTGCGTGTATTCGTCGTTTGCGTAAGCGTTTTGGTCGAAAT
>JAFYVO010000439.1 GCA_017549085.1 Thermoguttaceae bacterium | reverse complement strand
TGATTTTCGTTTCCTTCGCCGCGTCGCGAATCGGAAGTCGAACGCTTTGCCGTATTCGCTCGACAATCTCGTTCCGCGCCGGAGCGAAACGCGCCGACGTTTCGAACGCGACGTCGCCTCGCAACGCCGCTTTTAACGCCGACGTCGGACGCCCTTCCGCGTCGATCTGCCCCTTGCGTTCGAGTTCGGCGACCAACGACGCCGCGTCGTTTGCGTCGAAAGTTCGCGCCTCTTCGCCGACGACGTAATGTAAATCGACAAACGTCGACGCGTCGACGACGCCGAACTTAACGCCGCTCTCCGACTCGATTTCGCGCTGCAACGAATCGGCGAACTCCGCGAACGACTCCGTCGCGAAAACGTGCAACACGTTAACGCCGGGCGCCTCGACGCGGTCGCCGTTTTGGTCGACGCAAAGACGGAGACCGCGCCCGATTTTTTGACGCGTCGTCATATCGCTCTTTTGGTCGAGTAAAGCGCAAATTTGAAAGACGTTAGGGTTGTCCCAACCTTCTTTCAGCGCGGAGTGCGAAAAGATGAAGCGCAACGGACAGTCGAACGACAAAAGCCGCTCTTTGTCCTTCATAATCAAGCGAAACGCGTCCTCCGCGGCCTCGCCGGTTTCCCTCGCGTCCTTAAAAGCGCCTTTTTTATCTTGCGCGAAATAACCGTCGAAGACGCCGCAAACGTCGGAACCGAAACGCTTTAACAAGTCGGCGTTCCCCGGCGCTTCAATCGCGCGGCGGTACTCCTCTTCGAAGATTTGCGCGTAAACGCCCTTCTCGCCGCTCGGACCGCGAAACTTGTCGACGCGGTCGATGAAAAAGAGCGACAAAACCTTGACGCCGCGCTTCGCTAACTCCCGTTCTTTCTCGAAATGCGTCAATATCGTTCGGCGAATTTGCGCGCGCCGAAGCGACAGTTCGTCGACGTCGCCGAACGCCTCGCCGACTCGCAACCGCTCGCCGTTCGAAAATTCGACGCTTGCGTCTTTCTCGCTCGCGTCGATTCCGGCGATTTTCCAACCGCGATAAAGTTCGCGCTCGCCGGACTTTGCGAACAAGTCGTCGCCGGGTCGCAACGTCGCCGTTTTGCGCGCGACGCGGCCGTTTTTCGACGCGACGTCAAACTCGACTTTCGCTTTGTACCCCGCCGTCGTTTTCTCGGCGTTAACCAAGCGAATAAACGGTTTATTGAACCCGACCTCCGCTCGCGAACTCGCGACGACAATCTGTTTAACGAGGCCGCGCTCCCAAGCGTCGACCGGCGACAAGCGGTAAAGCAAGTTTGGTTTTTCGCGATGCGTCGCGGAGTAACGCAATACGCACCAAGGATTTAGCGACGCGATCGCGTCCTTCGCTTTCTCGGTCGAGTCGACGCTTTGCGGCTCGTCGATAATAACGATCGGGTTCGTTCCGCGAATCAAATCGATCGGACGTTCGCCGCTCAACTTGTCTTGCGACACGTTGACGACGTTGCTCTCCTTGCGAAAGGCGTCGATGTTGACGATCATTATCTCGACGTTATCCGACGTCGCAAACAAGCGCGCGTCGCTCAAACGGTCGCGATTCCAAACGAAAAAGCGGTAAGGCAGATTGTCGTAAAGCGACGCGAAATGGGATTTTGTAACTTCGAGCGTTTTGAAAACGCCTTCGCGAATCGCGACCGACGGAACGACGATCACAAACTTTGACAAGCCGTAACGTCGCCGCAGTTCGAGAATCGTTCGCAGGTAGACGTAAGTCTTCCCGGTTCCGGTCTCCATTTCGATCGTAAACTGCCGCGTTGGGTGATTTGTCAACGTCGCCGTTCCCGTTTCGAACGCCGTCATTCCTTCCGCGACGTCGTTTAGCGCGTTGTCCGTTTCCTCTTCCGCGACGCCGCTTAGCGTTTCGGTTTGCGGGAGTCCGTTTTTCAACTGAACGGCGCGCATATTGGCGTATATCGTTTCTTCGTCGATATTTAAAGCGTTGCCGAAACCGCGTCCGCCGTCGTATTCGTCGTCCAAATCTTTGTAAAGCGAATGTTTCCCGACGCTGAAAATCGACGCCGATTCGCGCCGCGCTCCGTCGAAAAGTCCGCAAACGGCCTCGATCGCCGCCGCTTGAAAATCTAAATCTTTCTTAAATTTTAATTTCATCGCCGACCTTACCTCAATGTAAACTATTTCTTTTAACGACTTACCAAGACGGCGCGTCAAATAAATTTCGCTTCGATTCCGTTCTCTTCGAGCAAACGCGCGACGTTGGCCAGCGCGGCGTCGGACCGGAACGCCGATTCGGCGACGACGATTTTTTCGAGACGTTCGCTCGGCGGCGCTTCAAGAAGTCGCTCGACGTCCTCGACTTCGGCGCCGTCTTGAAGGAGCGCGCCAAATCGGGCGCCGCGCTCGACGTAAACGGCGACGTTGACAAGAGGTAACACCTCAAACGTCGCGTCGAGCGGAAGCCCCGATTTTAGCGCGACTTCGGTCAAGACGTCGGCGTCGCTCCGGTCGAGTTTGCGAGCGTTTTTGGAGTCGCGCAAACGAGCGAGAAACGCGGCGGCTTCGGTCGGCGGCGTCGGCGAATCGTCCCAAAGCTCCCAGTTCGACGTATCGAGTCGGAAGACTTTAAAACCGACGTCGAGCGACGCCGCGTCGTCGGCGAGGAGCCCGGCGGCGCGTTCTTCGCGAATTTTCGCTCCGGCGCGTCGCATCCGCTCTTTTCCGATTTCGCAAATATTGCGATACCCGGCTTTAGCGGCTTCGGTTCCTTCGGCGCAAAGCTCCGGCAACTGCGCCAAAATAAAGCGCCGCGCTCCGCCGTCCTCCGCGTTCAATTTCATTACCGCGTGCGCCGTCGTCGCGCTCCCGGAAAAGAAGTCGAGGATGACGTCGTCTGAATCCGAATTTGTTCCAAGTTCGCAAATCTGCTTCAACATTTCTAACGGTTTTGGATAATCGAAAACTTTTGCGCCAAAAAGTTCCTTGACGAGCAATGTTCCGCGTTCCGTATTTGTTTTTTGATTTCCCCAAACAGAACGAGCCATTACGCGAGATTCTCGATATTTTTCAACGATCATATAACCGCCGTTCCGCATTGGTTTGGCTAAAATATTAATATTAAGATTAGCCTTGGCCTTTTCTTTTCCCCATCGCCAAACGGTATCAACTCCTTGCGATTCCAAAGGATAAAGTTCAAGCCAACCGTCGTTAGGCGTCAACGAAATAGGGTGAAGCCCGTTTGCGTCTTCAGTATTTGGATCAATATAGAAAGGATAATAAAGGTTGGGACGATTCTCTTTATTGAATTTAATATTTCTGTTGCGAAGTTCGCGCAATTCAAACCCGCCGATCGCGTCAAACATCTTAAATTCATTCTCTTCGTCTTGAATTAAATTTAATTGCGCCTCCGCTGTTTTTTGATACACTAGCAGATAATCGTGCATTCTCGCAATACCGCCATAATCTCTACCACGCGGATTCCCAACGACCGTAACTTGCGCGACAAAATTTTCTTCGCCGAAGATTTCGTCGCAGATTTTGCGGAGGTTGCAGACTTCGCGGTCGTCGATCGAAACGAAGATCACGCCGTCGTCGCGCAGGAGGTTCGCCGCCAAACGCAAACGCGGATAGATCATGTTCAGCCAGTTCGAGTGGAAGCGCCCGGCCGTCTCCGGATTGCTTTTCGTCGTTTGCGACGTCAGCTCAAGATAGCGCGCCCAAGGGTCGGCGAAGTCGTCGTTGTAAACAAAATCGTTCCCGGTGTTGTACGGCGGGTCGATGTAAATCATTTTTATCTTGCGGAAATAAGACTCCTGCAAGAGTCGGAGAACTTCGAGATTGTCCCCCTCGATATAGACGTTGCGCGTCGTTGCAAAGTCGACGCTCTCCGACGGAATCGGTCGCAGCGTCGCCGCGCTCCGTCGCCCGACCGCTTTCAGCGCGTCGCGCTTGCCCGGCCACTCAAACGAGTATTTCTCGGGAAAACCTCCCCCCCCCCGCAAAATCGGAGTTTCCAACGCATCTTCGCTATTTTCACCGCAAAGAGCCGCCAACGCCGCCCAGTCGACGCGCCCTTCGGAGAAACACCCCGGAAACGCCGCGCGCAACGTTTCGCGGTTCGCCGCCGCAACGTCTTTGCTCAACCCGTCCATCTTCGCCGTAACGCCTTTCTTTCCCATTTTATCGTTCTTTCTCGTTCATTTCTCGCTTCGCGACGCCGAAGCGCCGCTTTTAAACGGAACGGCGAAACGTCGTCGCCAACGTTCCGCCGTCGTTAATCGTTAAAACCGATTTATTCACCGCCGTCAGTTCATTCGGCCTAAGCCTAGGAGGCCTTCGTCGCCTTTGTCGAGGTCGTAGAGGAAAACCGGCTCGATCGAGAGGTTCAGGCCCCAGTTGTTTTGGCTTTCGTTGCGACTCGCTTCGACCGTTACGACAAACGATTCGCCAACGCGGCTGACCGTCAGGTTCTGCCCAATGTTGTGCCCCTCGCTCAAGTCGTAAGACGCGTTGAAACCCATCCCCCACTTCTCCGACGTGCGATACGCGACCGCAAAGTTCAAGTACGTCGAGTCGATCGGACCGTAAAGACGGTCGACGCCTAAATAAACCGAACTTTGGCCCGGTCGCCGACGCTGAAAACCAACCC
>JAFYVO010000046.1 GCA_017549085.1 Thermoguttaceae bacterium | reverse complement strand
TATTTGCGACCGCAAAACCCGGAGCCGCCGCGCTTTAGCTTCCCGGAACGTTGCCCGAGTTGCGACGCGACGCTTGTTCGCGACCAACGAGAAGAGTCGAAACGGGACGAAACCGGCGCGCTCGTAAAGGTTGACGGCAAAACGGTTAAAGAGTTTGTCGACGGTTCGTTCATTCGCTGCCCGAACCCGGAATGCCCGGCGCAATTCCGCGAGCGGTTGGCGTTTTTCGCGTCGAAAGGCGCGATGGACGTCGACGGAATCGGCGCGTCGCTCGTCGAACGGCTAACGACGCCGCGTCGCGTCGATCTCTTCTCCGACGAACAGCCGCCGCTCGTCCGCTCGTTCGCCGACCTTTACCGCTTGTCGCCGGAACAATTAATGCAGATCGACGGTATCGAAACCAAGTCGGCAAACAACTTAACGCAAGCGATTCAACAGAGCAAAACGCGCAGCCCTGCCCGACTTTTAACGGCGCTCTCGATTCCCGGCGTCGGCGCGCAAACGGCGAAAGACCTCGTCAAAAATTTCCGCTCGCTTGACGCAATGCTCGAAGTCGTGTCGCCGGAAGCGTTTACGGAGACGGAAAACGTCGGCGCGATTTTGGCGCAAAACCTCTTCCAGTTCTTCCGCTCGGACGCCGGGCGCCGCATTATCGCCGAATTGAAGGAACTCGGACTCGAAACCGCGCTTCCGGAACTCCCGACGCCCAAAGAAGGCGAAACGGCGTTTGAAAACGCGCTTCCGCTCGACGGAAAAACCATTTGCGTTACCGGAACGCTTAATCGTTACGGACGCGTCGAAATCAAAGAGACGATCGAAGCGAACGGCGGCAAAGCGGCGTCGAGCGTTTCGAAAAAAACGACGTTCGTTCTCGTCGGCGCGAAACCGGGTCAAGCGAAAATCGACAAAGCCGCGGAACTCGGCGTCCCGACGATCACCGAAGAAGAGTTCGAAGCGATGATCGAAGCCCCTTCCGCCGACGCTTCCAACGCGCCTTCTCCACCCAACGCAAACGGTCTTCTTTTCTAATGTTGAGCCGATAATTTTACGCGGCGTTATTTATTGACGCCGCGTCGTTTCCAACTCGACGCGCCCCCCTTTATTCGCTTTAAAATCGACGGCGCGGCGCCCATTTCCTCCCCCCTTCTTTTGATTTTCGCCACCTTTTTCGATTAATCAAATCCGTTTGCGTTTTCTCTTGTCTCGCCTTTATTTTTCTTATCATTTGGCAAAAATTCGTTAAAAATTACAAATTTTCCGAAAAAGCGCTTGCGACGCGCGACAAAATAACGACAATAATTCTTATAATTCCCGGCGTCCCGAGAAAACGCGTTTCGTCAAAACGCGTCGCCACCAACCTCTTAAATGTTAAGGCATTAAGGAGCTCGATATGTTAATCCGTCCCCCGCGCCGCGCCGTTCGCGCTTCGGCTTTTCTCACGTTCGCGCTTAGTTCGCTCGCCGCGCCGTCGATTTTTGAAACCGATTTTTCCGCCGCCTCCTTGTCGACGCAACTTGCCGCGGCGTCGGAAGTTGCGTCGGAATCCGACGACGCGAACGCGACGAAAAAAATCGGCGTTCGTCCCTACGAAATGGATTGGGCCGGTCGGACGGAAGAGGTTCGCCCTGCGTTGGTCGACTTCGAAAACCTCGACGGTTGGGCGGTTGAAACGGTTGGCGCCGTCGCGACTTTCGAGCGAAGCCGCGAAGAGCAAATGTTCGGAAAGTATGTCGGCAAGCTGACTTATCGCAAAGACACGACGTCGCAAGACGCGCCGGTTGTTCGCGTTCGTCCGCCGCGACCGATTCCGATCGAAACCGCCGATTTCGACGCGTTTTCTTGCTGGATCGTCGGCAACAACTGGGCTTGGGCGCCCGATCCGAAAACGCCGCAGGCTCGCGTTTCCGCTCTCTTCCAAACCGTTGACGGAAAAGAAGTTCCGCTCTTTCTCGAAACGGTCGATTGGCGCGAATGGTTCCTTTGTTACAAGACGATTTATCGCGACGTTCGCAAACGTCTCGGCGACTCAGTGTCGTTCAACGGTCTTCTTATCGAAAACGGAAGCAACCAAGAAGACCGAACCCTTTATTTTGACTCGTTTTGCGTCTTTAAGGAAGAGCGCGCGCCGCTCGAATTCAAACCGCGCCCGAAACCGGGAATTGAGCTTTTCGACGGTCAACCGCTCGGCTTAAACTCCGGCGAAGGGCGACTTCCGTTCCCGACGCGTCCCGAAACGATTTTACCCGATTCTTCGGCGAACCTAAAGAAAGCGGCGTTCCACACTTACGGCGACGCTTTCGACTTCGTTTACGAAGGAACCGACGGAACGCTTGTTTACGATTACAAGCCGCAAATCGGCGATTGGTCGGACGTTACGGCGCGCTGGAACGACTCGGAACCGTTCAAACCGCTTTCCGGAGGCGGCGTTAATCATTTAATCGGCGACGGCGGGTCGCAAGAGCCGGTCGAGAAGCGCGAACTCCTCGAAAAGAGCGACGCAAACGGTTGCGTTACAACGCGTTGGAAGTTGTCGTCGAAAACGGCGACGGCGGAAGTCGAGTACCGTTTCCAACTTGCCGGAAAGTCATTGATCGTCGACGTTATCGCGTTGGGCGGACGAATTCCGGCGGTCGAGTTTGGGCGTTTTGAAGGCGTCAATGAACCGCGTTCTTTCGCTATCCCTTACTATTTATACGATTACGGTCGGCGACCTGGGGCGCTCGTCTTTACGCCGCCGCAATCCGACG
>JAFYVO010000438.1 GCA_017549085.1 Thermoguttaceae bacterium | reverse complement strand
GTTGTCGACGGCAAAGACGAAACGCTTGAAAAGGCGTTGGAGGCGCGAAGACAAGCGAGAGAGTCGTATTTCATTGAGAATAAAACTTTTATGAACGAGGCGTTAAGCGTCCTTATTGAGGCGGTTAATTATTATGGACGCGTCGTTAAGTGTCGTTATTGAGGCGGTTAATTATTATCGGGACGAGCGCAACGAATCTCGAAGAGTAAAGAATTCCACGAACGCGGAGGATATTAAACAATCCTGAACATTCTCAAAGAATTGAACAAACTTTACCTTAACAATCGATTTAAAGCGGTTTTCGACACGGCACTTTATATGTTTCTTAATGTCGCGTACCAGTCGGAAACTCAGAACATCTGCCCCAACAAGTTGATTGAAAACCCCGACGATGAAGGCGTTATGTTGTTCAAGAAAGGCGCGATTTACGACGTCCGTTTCAATTTGACGCGAGTGGTGAAGGCGGCGACGGAGTTCATGATTGAGACGGACAATCTCGAAAATTATCCGGAGCCCGACGAAGCGAAGCGGCTTTACCTTAGCGTCAAGGATAATCCGGTTTATAACTGCGAAGAGAACGTGCATTTCCGAGCGGCTGCGGAGAATGTGATCGGGATCGCCGTTTATTACGCCGAGACTGGATTCTATCCTCGCGGCTCGAAGACGTGCGATATTATGAGACGAGCGCGCAACGCTTGCCGTAGTTTGAGATAAACATTTTAACCAAAAGAAAGGAGAAGGTACAATGTTGTAGAAACGTTTCTGGAACGAATACGAATAGAAATTTAGTAAACCAAGTAAAGGAGGAAGTTGCAATGATTCGAGCGCCGTAGCGCCGCGAACAAAATCGGAACGCTTTTATTAACCTCGTCGAACGGAATCGGCGAGGCTTCGGCGGACTGGCGAAAAGATAAACGCGCCGGTCTCTAAAACCGGTGAACCGAAAGGTTTTGTGGGTTCGAGTCCCACGTCCGCCGCTTGTCGCCTTCGGGCTTTTTAAAAAACTTATTTTATGTTACAAGGTGCAATCGTGAAACTTGGTTTGAGCGAACGTTTTATCGAATTATTGGAAAACCTTGACGACTTCGAGTCGTTAAAAGTTGTCGCAAGAAATACGACGACGGGCGGAATCGGGAGTTTCTTCCTTCCGCTTCCGGTTGACGTTCCGAACGCTTACGATTGGGAGATCGTCGATTTCGTTACCGGCGAACGCTTTCACGGTAAATCGACGTTGCGACGTCAAGTCATGAACCTGAACGAAGTCGAGTGCGACGCGCTGAAACGGCTTGACTTGCTCCCGCCTAACCTCGGCGTCGCCAACGAGTTGTACTCTTGGCTGATTACCGCGAGCGAAGAAGAAGCGAAGATGTTCGTTTACTTTTACGTCGACAAACGCGAGCTTTCGAACGAGGCTATGCGACTTGCTTTCGAGTCGAGCGCCTATCCGACCGGCGTCAAGTACGACCCGGAAAACAAAACGACAAGTCTGCGAGACCTCGGCGAATATATCTTTAACGAACGGTATCGCAAAGACTCGGAAGAAGCCGGATTTTGCATGCTTGTCAAAAACATTGACTATATCGGGTTGGCAAAAGGTTTTACAACTCCGACGAATACAAGGTTTCGAAAGCGCTCGGTGAATGGATTGCGACGGATTATTGAAAGGAGAAAGCGTTTATGAAATCGACAAAATATGAAGCGGCAAACGACGAAATTGCGTTGCTTCTCAAAGAATGGGAACGCGCCGTCGACGCCTTTTGTAGAAGCGAGATCGTCGACGCGAAAAAAGGAACGACAAAGCGAGTAATTCGACGTTTGGGGCGGAACGTTCTTCGAGCGATAACGTCTTGTCGTTAAGCTGGCCGAGGGGTATAAAGTCGAGTTTTGCGCGCTATCGAAGATTTAAAAACAAGTCGCAGTTGACGGGAGAGCTGAGACGAGCGCATAAATGAGCATTTATACGCTCGTCTATTTACCGACTGCGGCGGCGTTTGGAACTCTCGCCTAAAAATGGCGGCAAACGAGGCGCTTGCCGCGATAATTACATCTCCGGCGCGATAGGAACGAGACGATCGCGTTCGATAAATTGCAAACCAACGCGCGAATAACGCAAACTGGTCGCGCTTTCGACGTCGAAATCGCGCCAATATTTCGGAAGATTCGCGATATTACGTCGGATTTCGTCTAAATCAAACGAACGGACGTTGTCGATGGAACCAACGTAAAGCGTTTTACCGTCGTCGCTTGTCGCTAAAACGGTAATATCATGCGCCAAATTCCAAAATAAACGGCGCGAACCGCCGACAAGTCCTCGCGATAAACGATGGTCGGAGCTTTCGATAAAGTCGCTTAACGTCGTCGGCGAAATCGTGTAAACCGAAGCGAACATTACCGACTCGTCGTTTGAGTCTTGATAAAAACGCAGAACGCCGTCGGAACCGGCGACGACGAACGCGTCTTTCTCGCCGTCGAGTCGCAACGGCGCGAGGGCGTCGACGCTGAGCGATTCGCGGCGCGTTCGCTCGTAAAAATCAAGTTCGATCGTTTGAATAAGGGAACGCGTCGCGACGTCCCAAATCCAAACGCGCGCTCCGACGCCGGTTTGCAGGAGGCTCTTTCCGCTCGGCGAATAGACGAGCGCGCCCGATTCCGTTACCGAACCGACGCCTATATCTTTATTTAAAAGCGTTAACGCGCCTTTTCCGTCGGCGGGGAACGTCTTTTGCGACCAAACGACGTCGTCGGG
>JAFYVO010000437.1 GCA_017549085.1 Thermoguttaceae bacterium | reverse complement strand
GAGACGCGGTTTTCCAAGGGAGCTTGCGCTCTTCTTCGAACTTGTGGAGCGCGTCGAGGTCTTGGTCGAGGCTGTACCCGAGGATTTCGAACCCGGCGGCGTTGTATTTTTCGTACATTTTCGTCATGTTCGGGATTTCGCCGACGCAGGGGCCGCACCAAGTCGCCCAGAAGTCGATCAAAACGACCTTGCCGCGATACGAGTTCCAGTCGATTTCGGTTCCGTCGAGGTAAAGCCCTTCGACTTTCATTTCTTGCCCGACGAGGTTCAGGAAGCGGAGTTGACCGGAGAGCGCGGCGGCGACTTGCTTGCGAGCGTCGTCGTTCGAGGCGGCGAACGCGGCGCAAAGGTCGTTCAAGAGCTTCGTCCCGACCTTTTGATTCATGCGGGCGACGCCGGAGAGAAGGCCCGGCGCGTTTTGCGCCCAAGCGTCGTCGGCGTTGGCTTTAGCGATGACTTCCGCGCCGATTTTGACGAGCCCGGCTTCGTCGTTCGCTTCGAGCGCTTTGTCGAGACGAACGCTGGTAATGATGTAATCCAAGAATTCGAGGCGTTTAGCGTTGGTCGGCGTTTTCGCTTGTTCTTGGGCGAGGAGGGCGTTCAAGCCGTCGAGGTTGCCGTCTTGCGCAAACGACGCGGCGTAGCTTTGGAAGTATTGGAAGCGTTCTTCTTCCGGAACGCTTTCCGCGTCGGCGAGATTCTTAAAGATCGTAACCGCGGCGGTTTGCAGTTTCGGGATGAGCGCGCCGATCTTCGCTTGGTCGCCGCCGGTCGCTTTGTAATACTTTTGGAACGCTTCTTGGAGAGCGTTCAAGCGTTCTTGATAAAATTTCGCGTCTTGTCCTTCCGGAACGTTGAAGAGCGTTTCGTCGAAAGTCGCGGCGGCGCCGGAGGTTGCGACGGCGGCGGGGGCGGCGTCTTGCGCGACGGCGGAGGAAACGGAAAGCGCGGTCGGGGCGGCGACGAGAGCCGAAGTCGCGGCGACGCTAAGAAGGAAACGGGAAAAACGCATTGGCAACCCTTTCTAAAGGTCGAATTAAAAGCGACTTGCCGCTTGAAACAAGCGCGTCGCCAAGGGGGAAACGAAAAGCGTCGGCGCGACGAAACGTCGAAACGCCGACGAAGCGCGGCGCGACCGAACGACCGGTCGCGGCGCGAATTGCGTCGGCAAGTATAGCGTAAAATTCGACGCGAATCAATCGGAACGAACGTTTTTAAGCGCGTTTCGGCGAATTTTTTCCGAAATTTTTACGCGCCGCCGTCGATTTTGCGTAAACGGCGTAAAATGCGTAAACGGCGCAAGAAAAGAGAAAACGAAAAAAAGCGCGCTTCCGCTCGA
The DNA here is from genome assembly GCA_017549085.1 of Thermoguttaceae bacterium. Classification (GTDB taxonomy): domain Bacteria; phylum Planctomycetota; class Planctomycetia; order Pirellulales; family Thermoguttaceae; genus RUG369. Next base: position 5,096 of record JAFYVO010000437.1, on the reverse strand, counting down.
CGAAGGAACGAAAACGCGCTTAACAAGCGAAGCTGCGACGGCGTTTTACGTCGCGTCGACGTTGCTTAACGTTCGGAAAACGCTCCTTTAAGAGCTGTTTGACGGCGTCGAACAGACGATAAAAAATGTTGGGTCGGCGTCGAAATGTCGCAAATGTAAAACGCCGCTCGTTTCGCTGGGGAAACAAACGGCGTCGCGGGGCGTTAAGGCGTTAAATAACGAGCGTTACCAACCGAGGAACTCGGCGACTTCGCGTCGGAATTCTTGCGGAAGCGCGACCGTCGAACCGTCGTGGACGCCGCCGTTGCCGACGATTAACTTCGTTCGAACGCCCGCCTTGCGCAGTTCGTCGAAAAGAAGCGCGCTTTGACTCAGCGGAACGATCGTATCGTCCGTGCCGTGAAGGATTAACGTCGGCGCGAAGTCGGCGTCGACGGCGTGAAGCGGCGAATATTTCTTGGCGCGTTCCATCAAGTCGGCGCGAATCGGCGACGTCAAGTCGTCGGCGTCTTCTTTTTTGACGTTGAAAGCGACGTAAATGCAGTCGACGGCGTGTCGCGAAATGCGGTCGAAGACGAGCGGGAAGTCGGTCGGGCCGTAAAATTCGACGACGCGTTGAACTTGGCCGGAAACGTCGAGATTGTCGCCGACTTCGTAAACGCTTTTCGCGTCGGAGGTTCCGAGCGTCAGCGAGAGGTGCCCGCCGCTCGAGTAGCCGCCCGCGGTGAAGTTGTTCGGGTCGAGACCGTATTTGTCGGCGTTTTTGCGGAGGAAACGAACCGCCGCGCGAACGTCTTCCATCGGGGCCGGGAAGGGCGCTTCGTTGATCGGACGGTGCGAGACGCTGGCGATCGCGCAGCCGCGGTCGAGGACGCCGAGCCAACGCCAAAAGCCGCCGTCGCCGGGATTTCCGGAGTACCAGCAACCGCTGTCGAGGTAAATGTAAAGGGGCGCGTTTTTGACCGGCGCGCCGTCTTTGAGCGGCAGGAAGAGGTTCAACTTAATTTCGCGGTCGCCGACTTTCTTGTAAACGACGTCGGAGACTTGTTGAAATTTCGCTTCGTCGGCGTTAAGCGTCGAAACGGCGGCGCTTGCGAAGGCGAACGTCGCGGCGCAAAGGGCGACGGTAAGAAAACGGAAAATGCGCATAACGAGTCCTAAATGCTGTGATTGAAAAGGTTGACGTGAAAAAGACGCGCCGTTCTCGTTCGCGGCGAACGAAAACGGCGGTTTTAAACGTTAAATGTTGAAAAAGCAAGAGAAAACGGCGTTACTCGGCGTTGGATTCGGCGACGTCTTCAGCTTTTTCTTCTTGTTCTTCCGACTCGGCGTTTTCAACGGCTTTCTCGTCGGTTTGCGACGCGGCGTCTTCGTCGACTTCCGCGATGATTTCGGAGGTTTCGCGCCAAGGCTTATCTTCTTCGTAGGACGCGAGTTCCGATTTAAGGTTGTCGAGGCTTTCGTGTTGTTCTTTTTCGCCGAGTTCGACCGATTTGCGGGCCCATTCGCGCGCTTTTTCGAAGTCGCCGACTTCCGCGTAAGCAGCCGCGAGGGTGCTCAAAATGTGCGCTTCGGCGTAAAACGTGATTTCGCAAGCGGAAAGAGCCGTTTCAAGGGCGCGCTTGCCGTCGCGGAGTTTGTCGTCCGGGCAGGTCGCCAAGAGCCAAGCGTAGTTGTTGAGGACGCCGGAATCGGCCGGGTTCAGTTTGAGGAGGCGTTCGTAAACCTCGGCGGCCTTCTCCCAATGACCGAACATAAGTTCCATATCGGCGAGGGTTCGGAGAAATTCGGTCGATTCCGGTTTCTTTTCAAGTTCGGCGTTCAACATTTGGAGCGCGGACTTGTAAAGGCCTTTTTTCGCCGTCGCGTAAGCGATTTGAGCGGCGGCGTCGTCGCGGTGGTCGACGTGACGTCGCAGTTGTTTAAAAACGCGAATCGCGTCGTCGTATTTCTCCATTTGGAGGTAGACGACGCCTTTAAGTCGGGTCGCGGTCGCGACTTCCATTCCTTGGCGCAGCGATTTATTGACGTCGGCGAGGGCCTTGTCGTAATCTTTCGCTTGGAGGTAAAGGACGGCGCGGAAGTAGTAAAGTCCGGGCGCGTCGAACTTTTCGATCAGTTTTGTGAAATTTTCGATCGCTTCGTCGTGTCGCCCGAGCGTCGCCAAAAATTGGCCTTTTTCAATTTGAACGAGGAGGTTGTCGCCGGCGTCTTTCGTCGCTTCGTCGAAGAGGGCGGTCGCTTCGTCGGCTTTTCCGGCTTTGGCGAGAATATTCGCTTTAAGTTTTTTGAAATCGGCGTTTTCCGGCGCGAGTTCGAGCGCTTTGTCGATCTGCGCGAGCGCGGCGTCGGGGCGGTTGACGGCGAGGTATTGCGCGGCGAGTCGCGAACGAATTTCCGCGGCGTCCGGAGCGAACTCGAGCCCTTTTTCGAGAAGCGTAAGCGCTTCAAGCGACGAGGTTTCGAGTTCGGCGCGGAAGAGAAGCGCGAGCGTTTGCGCTTCGACTTCGAGTTCCGGCGACGCGAGCGCGGCGTCGAAGGCTTTTTTCGCGTCGTCGTTCTTGTCGGCGAGCGCTAAAAGCCGTCCGAGCGCGAGTTGCGCGAGCGGAATTTCCGGCGATTCGGCCAACGCCGCTTGCAGGTCGCCGATCGCGTTATCCCGAAGATTTTCCCAACCGCGCGGGAGTTGAGCGATCGGAAGTTCCGGGTTCAAAAAGAGTTGCGCGACGCCCAAGCCCCGGTCGAGGCGCGACGAAATAAGGAGCTGTTTGGCGAATTCGGCGTTGACTTCGTCGAGCCCTTTCTTTTGCGCCTCTTCGCAAAGGCGAATCACTTTCGAGAGGTCGAGGAGGTTCGCGGCGGAGAGTTTCAACTCGGTCGCGAGGTTCAGCAAGTCTTCAGCCGCCATTTCTTTAGGATTGGCGTCGAGTTCGGCTTCGAGCGCTTGGTCGAGCGCGAGGTCGTCTTGCGATTTAGCGTTTTCGGCGTCGAGTTCTTCGTCGAATTGGATTTCGTCGTCTTGCGATTCTTGCGACTCTTGCGCGGTTTGCGCCGGAGCGTCGGCGTCTTGGGCGAAAACGAGCGGCGAACCGAACGTCAACGCGGCGCTTGTCGCCAAAACGGCCGAAATATTTTTCCAAGATCGGGTCATTTTTTCTTCCCTCAATCGTTTTCTTAGTTGGCTTTTTTGCGCGGACGCGGGCGCTGGTCGCAAAACGGCGACGAGCGGAGGCCGTCCCTTCGTTATTTTACAATCTTTGTCGTCGCAAGACAAGACGACTTTTAATTTTTCTCGAATTGAATAATTGAATCGGAAAACAAAAACGCCCTTAGCGGCGGCGAAAGTAAGCGGTCGCGACGTTTGTAACGTCGTCGCGGCGACTTTTTTCGCGTTGGAACGGGCGCTTTGCGGGGCGGGAGCTCTTGCGAAAACCGTTAAACGCCGATATAATAGAAGACGGCGGTTCGTCGAGACGCGCCGTCGAGCCCGGCTTTTGGAAAGGTCGGGCGTATTGAAAAAGTAACGCTAATTTTCGTCGCGACTTTTCGCGGCGCTCGAGGTTCGAACGATGTTGATTGGTCCGGTTTTCGCCCGCGAGGCGACGATCGCTCCGCGGCGCGACAAAACTTACGTCGGTCGCGGCGTGTACGGCGGTTTCCTTTTGTTGACGATTAGCGCCGCTTGGTTGGCGACGACCGGGACGCAGCGCGTCGAGGACGTCGGCGACTTCGCGCGTTTCGGTTCCGCGCTCTTCGGCTTGCTCGCGCCTCTGCAAGCGGTCGTTATGTTGTTTTTCGGCGCGATGTTGGCCGCGGCGGCGGTCGGGCAAGAGAAAGACCGTAAAACGTTGCTTTTGCTTCTTTTGACGCGGCTTTCGAACAGCGAATTAGTCTTGGGCAAGCTAACGTCGGCGCTCCTGCAAATTTTAACGTTTTGGTTCGTCTCCGCGCCGATTTTTTTAGCGGTCGCGCTCCTTGGCGGCGTTTCTTACGCGCAAATCGCTCGGGTGTTGGTCGCGACGCTCTTCGCGATGGCGGCGGCCGGTTCGCTCGGCTCCTGCTTGGCGCTTTGGCGCGACAAGACGTTCCAAGCGCTGTCGTCGACGATTCTGACGCTGGCCGTTTGGCTCGGTTTTTGGGAAATCGTCGGGCTCGGCGTTTTGGGCGCGAGTTGGGGGGGCGTTTCGACCGAAGCGTTGGCGTCGGCGGCGAGTCCTTGGCGAGCGGTCGTGTTGGCGGCGCGTCCGGACGGGGCGGCGATAACGTCCGTTTGGGCGGCGTTGGCTCCGATCGCGCCGTTCCTCGGCGTTAGCGCGATTCTGACGGCGGCGATCAACGGCGTCGCGATCGGGATGGTGCGCGTTTGGAACCCGTCCCGCGAGACGCTGAAAAACGCGACCGGCGAGCAAGACACTTGGCGTCAAGAGGCGGTGCAAGCGCGGCTCGACCGCGAAGCCGCCGAACGTCGACGCGGGCAAAACGCCGACGAAAACCCCTATTCCGACTTGGCCGACAACCTCTTCGCCGTCGAGGAAACGCTCGACGACGTCGAGGCGCGCGAGGGGCGGAACGAACTGGCGGCGGTCGCGAAAGCGGTCGTCGACGAGAAGCGCGGCGAAAAGGGCTCCGTCGACAACGTCTTGGCGCTCGGTTCGCTCGGCGGGATCGGAACCGCGCCCGCGGTCGATTCCGGAACGTCGGCGAAGGCGGAAAAAGCCGGGTTCGACGCGCGCGGACTCCGAGAAAACCTCTCGACGCGTTCCGGCGTCGCGACGGAAGAGTCGATCAAAACCGGCGTCGCGCCGCAAGGGAAATACGCCGTCGACCCGTCCGTTTCGTCAAGCGGGAAAGCGCGCGAAGTTTGGGACAACCCGATTCTTTGGCGCGAAGTGCGAACGCGAGCGTACGGCGCGCGAACGTTTGTCGCGAGAATCGTTTACTTCCTGTTGTTCTGCGTCGCGGCGTTTTCGTTGCACTCGACGCTGGCCGCGACCGCGTTCCCGACCTTCGCGCAACTGGCGGCGCCGACGATTCCGCTGATTTTGCTCTCGATGTTCCTCCTGAACGCGCAAGCGATCGCGTCGATGACGTCGGAG
>JAFYVO010000436.1 GCA_017549085.1 Thermoguttaceae bacterium | reverse complement strand
GTTGGTTGACGATTCGCGCGCTCGTCGAACCGGAAGCCCGCGTTTACCGTTACGTTCCGCCGTATTCGGAAGCGGAAAAAAAGGAAGCGGAGGCGGCGCGTCTTGCGGCGAAGTCGTCGTATCCGCCCGCGATACGCGACGCGACGTCGGACGAAGAAGTTGTCTCTAAGTTCGCGCCCGGCGAGATTTTGCGCAACTGCGCGAGCCCTTGTCCGGAGCGTTTTGAAAATAAGAATTGCAAAGTTCTGGCGCAATCGTACCGCAAAGAACTCGTTCCGTACGCGATCGACAAGGCTTGGGAAACGCCCGGTTGGGATTCAATCGACGTCGTGAAGCACGGGCTTCCGGACGAAATTTACGACCCGTCGAACCCGGCGTCCGGGTACATGTATTCGAGCAAACCGACGCTCCTGCCGACGGTTATGGCGGGGCCGTACTGGGTGCTGAACCGTTGTTTCGGCTTGTCGCTGGCGCGCCGTCCGTTCGAAACGGCGCGGATTTTGCTCGTTTTTTACCAACTGATCCCGCTTGGAATCGCGTTTTTCTGCTTAGCGTCGATTATCGAGTCGGTCGGTCAAACCGATTGGGGCCGAATGTACGCGGTCGCGGCGGCGACGTTCGGAACGTTCGCGCTGGCGTTCGTTCCGACGTTAAACAACCATTTGCCGGGCTTTGCGTCGATTTCGATCGCGCTTTGGGCGGCGTTCAAAATTTTGCGCGACGGGAAAAGGAATCCGGTTTATTTTGCGCTCGCCGGCTTTTTTGGCGCGTTCGCGGTCGCTTGCGACTTGCCGGCGTTGGCGTTCGCGGCGGGGCTTTGCGGGATTTTGCTCGTAAAGCGCCCGGTGAAAACGATTTTCGTCGCGATTCCGGCGGGGCTCGTCGTCGCGGCGGCGTTTATCGCGACGAACTATATCGCGCACAACTCGATTATGCCCGCGTATTCCTGTAAGCGCGACCATATGGCGCTGCAAGCGGAAGCGAAGGAAAAGGGGCTCGACCCGAGAACGTTGTTTGACGCAAACGATTGGTATTACTATAATTACTATCCGGCCGGGCGCCCGCGCGAAGCGAAACACGCTCGCCTGAGTCATTGGGCGAACCGCACCGGAATCGACCGCGGCGAACCGTCGCTCGTGCTGTACGCGTTCCACTCGACGATCGGTTCGCGCGGCGTTTTTTCGTTGACGCCGATCTGGATTTTGAGTATTCTTGGTCTTTTGACTTGGGCGTTTAAAACGAAGGACGACAAAGGGTTGCGAGCGTTCGGCGTCGGCGCGTTGACGTTGACGGTCGTCTTTTTCGCGTTCTTTTTGACGCGCGACCAAGGCGACCGCAATTACGGCGGGATGTCCTGCTGGTCGCGTTGGTTCTTCCCGTTGGTTCCGCTCTTCATTCCGGCGCTTTTGCCAATTGTCGACAAGGCGTCGAAATCGCGTCGTTTACGCGGCGTCGCTCTCGCGCTCCTCTTTTGGTCGGCGGCGTCGGCGGCGTTTCCGACTTGGAACCCTTGGGTCGCGCCTTGGCTTTACGACTTGGCGGTTAACTGGGGCTGGATGAAACCTTATTAACGGCAAGACTTGCAAACGAAGCGCGGGGCGTTTTGCTCCGCGTTCTTTTCGATAAAATTAGCGAATAAACTGAAATGGCGAAAAATAAAAAAACGAAGAAAGAGGACGACGGAATCGAACGCGTCGTCAGCGAAAACCGCAAAGCGCGACACGACTACGACGTCTTGGAGTCGCTCGAATGCGGGATCGAGCTGGTCGGGAGCGAAGTGAAGAGTTTGCGGTGCGGAACCGTTTCTCTTGCCGAGTGTTACGCGCGGGTCAGAAAGAACGAAGTTTTTCTCGTCAACTGCGATATTCCGGAGTATATCGACGCGAACCGTTTCAATCATAAACGCAAGCGCGACCGCAAGTTGCTGTTGCATCGCCGCGAAATCGAACGGTTTGCGAAACGGGCGCTCGAAAAGGGCTTAACCCTTGTTCCGCTCAAACTTTACTTCAAAAACGGGCGCGCGAAGTTGCTCGTCGGACTTTGCCGCGGGAAGCAGAATTACGACAAGCGTCAAGCGTTGAAAAAGGCGGACGTCGAGCGCGGACTGCGCCAAATGAAGATGTTTCGTCGTTAAAGCGTTAACGTAAGCCGAGTTAGGAGAAACGTTTGCAACGGACGATTAAGAAAACGCAAGACGCGACGTCGAGCGCCGCGTCGGAGGACGCGCTTAACGTCTTGTCGGCGTTTGACTTCGGGCGGGCGCGAGCCGAGCTTTTGCGTTGGTTCGACGCGAACGGGCGCGTTTTCCCTTGGCGTTCGGAGCCGACGCCGTATCGCGTTTGGGTCAGCGAGATTATGCTGCAGCAAACGACGACGCAAACGGTCGAAGGATATTTCGCGCGCTTTCTCGAACGTTTTCCGAACGCGGCGGCGCTCGCCGAAGCCGACGAGGAAACCGTTCTAAAATATTGGGAAGGTTTGGGTTACTATCGTCGAGCGCGGGCGCTGCGCGCTGCGGCGTTACAGATTGTCGAACGTTTTGGCGGCGACGTTCCGGCGCGTTTTGACGACGTCTTGTCGTTGCCCGGCGTCGGACGCTACTGCGCGGGAGCGATTCTTTCGTTCGGTTTCGATAAAAGAGCGCCGATTTTGGAGGCGAACACGACGCGTCTGCACGCTCGGCTTTTGGGCTTGCGACTCGAAACGACGACCGCGACGGCGCAAAAAATCCTTTGGAAAGCCGCGGAAAATTGGCTTCCGCTCGACGATGGAAAGGAACGCAAGCCGAACGTTTACCGACGTTTAAACGGCGCGTTGACCGACTTGGGCCGCTTGGTTTGTTCGCCGACGGCGCCGAAGTGCGACGCTTGTCCGCTCGTCCCGTTTTGCGAAAGTTGGCGCCTCGATTTACAAGACGTCGTACCTGTTTTAAAGAAAAAAACGGAGACGGTCGCGCGAACCGACGTCGCGTTTTGGATCGAGCGGCGCGATCTTTTCGGATCTTGCGGCGACGATGGCAAGGGTTGCGATCATTCGACTTGCGACGGCGGCGACCTGTCCGACGTTTTGCTGATTCGCCGTCCGGAAAACGCGCTTTGGGCCGGTCTTTGGGATTTTCCGCGTTTTGAAATTACGAACGAGGCGTTTCGCGACGCGCTCGATTTTAGCGGCGACGTCGAGCTTTGCGACGGTTTGCAGCGCTTTCTTGAAGAGGAGGTCGGCGCGGCTCCGCTCGACCGTCGACCTGGAAGCGTCGTTTATACGGTAAAACACGCCGCGACGCGATTTAAGATAACGCTCCGTTTTTGCCGACTCGCCGGAGCGGAGCCGCTCGAAAAAACGCTTTTTGACGCGCTCGAACGCGACACGGCGTCGACGCTAAGTCGCGGAAAAAGCGTTGAGAACGTCAAGGAACCTTCGGAAGCGGAGCGCGTCGCGGCGGAATGGCGCTGGGTTCCGCGCGCCGAATTGGACGCTTATCCGCTGAGTTCGCCGGGGCGCAAGTTGGCGCGTTTCGTTTTGAAGAACGGCGGTTAATTTAGGCGAACGACGCAAAATCGGCCGAATTAGGCAAAAAGCGGAACTTTTTTTCGTTAAAAACGTTAAAATAGCGCGGGCGGCCTTGGGTTTTTGCCGCGTTGTGTTAAAATAAGAAAAATTTTCGTCGTTCTTTTCGCGTTCGCGCAAGGGGCGGCGGTTCAGGGAACGCGTCGACGTTCGGCGCTCCCGCGACTCATCGGATTTTATGAAAGGATTGTCTCGATGAAAAAAACGTTGTCTTCTCTGATGGCGGCGCTCCTCGTTTGCGGCTCCGTCGCGTGCGCTCAACCGGCTCAAGACGGCCCGCAAGGCGATAACGCTCAACGCGGCCCCCGCGCCCAACGCGGCGAACGCGGCCCGCGCGGTTTCGGTTTCGGCCCGATGATGGGTCGCAACGCCGAAATGGTTCCGCTCTTCGGCGAAAATCTCGAAAACGGCGACTTCCCGGAAGGCGTTTGGTCCTTCAACGAAGAAGGCGAACTCGTCGCGACGAAAGACGCCGTCATCTGGACGAAGGAAAAATACTCCTCCTTCGTTTGCGAATTTGAATTCAACCTCTCCGACCACACCAACGGCGGTTTCTTGATTCAATGCACCGACAAAGGGAACTGGATTCCGAACACGATCGAAATCCAACTCCTCGACGACGCCGGCAAAGAACCGGACTACCACTCCTGCGGCGCGATCTACGGTTTCCAAGCGGCGACCAAAAACGTCACGAAGAAGCCGGGCGAATGGAACAAAATGCGCGTTTTCTGCTTCGGTCGCACGATCACGGTCGAACTGAACGGCGAAGTCATCAACCGCATCAACACTGCGGAATGGACCGACAACGAAAAGAGCCCGTCCGGCACGGATATCGAAAAGAAATTCCACGGCCGTTCCCTCTCGACCTTCGAACCGTTCGGTTACATCGGTTTCCAAGGTCTGCACGGCAACTCCCCGATGAAAATCCGCAACGCGAAGATCGCCCCGATGACGCAACCGGAAGCGACCGGCGAAGGTTGGGTTTCGCTCTTCGGCGATAAACTCGAAAACGCCGAATACGATCCGGCCATTTGGTCGATCGACGAAGAAGGCGTCATGACCGCGACGAAAGACAACGCGATCTGGGCGAAAGACAAGTATGAAAACTTCATGCTCGACTTCGAATTCAAAACGACCGAAAAAGCGAACAGCGGTATCGTCATCCAATGCACCGACAAGGAAAACTGGATTCCGAACTCCCTCGAAGTCCAAATCTTCGACTCGTTCGGTCGTCAAGTCGATATGACCGACGTCGGCGCGATCTACGGTCGTTGCGCCCCGATGTTCAACGTCTGCAAAGCGCCGGGCGAATGGAACCGCATGACGGTCGTCTGCATGGGCCCGATGATTCAAGTTTACCTCAACGGCCACCTCACGACCGTTATGAACAAACGCGAATACACGAAAGCCGACGTCAACCCGGACGGTTCGAAGCCGTTCCCGTGGCTGATCAACAAAGCTCCGGCGGAAACCGAAAACGCCGGTTACATCGGCTTCCAAGGCCTGCACGGCAACGAACCGGTCGTCTTCCGCAACGCGAAAATCCGCAAAATGGAAATGCCGCGTCGCCCGAACGGCGAACGTCCGCAACGCTAAGCGATTTGAAGCGCGATAGCGTTTAAAAAACGAAGCGGCGAGCGTCTCGAACGTTCGTCGCTTTTTTATTTCTTGACGATGTTTTCACGTTTTCTTTGCGGTATCTTTATTTGAGTCTCGATTGACGCCGGTTTGGCTGTTTGGCCGGTTTGGCTGTTTGCGTTTTGCGTTTTGCGTTTGGGCGGTTTGATGTTTGGCGGTTTGATGTTTGGCGGTTTGATGTTTGGCGGTTTGATGTTTGGCGGTTTGATGTTTGGCGGTTTGAG
>JAFYVO010000435.1 GCA_017549085.1 Thermoguttaceae bacterium | reverse complement strand
GAAGTTTTTCGCTTGGCCTTCGAGCGTGCCTTTGTCGATATCGCAGAGGGCGACGACGTTGCCGTAGATGCCGGCTTGTTGGATGTCGCTAGCGCCTTTGCCGCCGACGCCGATACCGGCGACCGCGAGGCCTTGGAGAGCGGAAGCGCGGGCGAGTTTAACGGTGTTGCCGGCGCCAACCATAAAACCGGCGCCCGCGATCGTCGAAACCTTAAGGAAATCGCGACGGGAAGTCTTAATGCTCATTGTATACTCCTAAAATTTCAAAAAAATCGTTCGCCGCCGCGCCGTCGACGAAGGTAAAGCGTGCGAAAGCGGTTTGGCGTATTGGGATTTGGGCGTTCGAAAACGTCCGATTTTTCTTCAAGGCTCATTATAACGAAAAACAGTCCTTATTTCTAGACTGAACTGTGGAATTTTTTAAAACTTTTCCTATTTTTTCCTAAAAAAGTTAAAGAAAATATTGCAGTCTGGTAAAATGGGCGGTTTGGGTAAGATTTTAAAAAGACTCCGCGAGAATTTTCGGGCGTTTTTTTATCGAACGCCCTTTCGCGCCGTTGATTTTTCGTTAATTTTGATTTATATTTTAGGCGAGGCGGTCGGCGATTTTAGTCGAACGTCGGCGTTCGTCGCCGACGGAGGCCGCGGAACGACGAAGGCGCGGGGATGGCGAGCGAGTTTATTTTTATTTATCCGAAACGAGCGCTTAACGCGGCGGGAGCGCGTCGCGTTTTTTTTGCGCGTCGCGGGCGAGCGCCGACCTCGTCGGAGGCGCGCGTCGAGCCGTATTCGGAGACGTTGAATCTGTTGCGAATTTCGCCGTCGTCGAGCGGTTCGGGGCGCGTTTACGCGCCTTACGTTTCGAAGCGCGAGGGGATGCTTTTCGCGTCGACGGGAACGTTGGCGCCGTCGAGCGTTCCTCGTTCGCTTTTTTTGGAGTTGGCGCGCGGGCAGTTGGGGCGGTTGTTGCGCAAGCGTTGCGAGTGGGGCGCGCTCGGGCTGAAAATACCTAAAAACTTGACGGAGGCGACGCGTCGCGATTTGCGTCGTTTCGCGGAGTTGGCGACGTCGGATCGGAGCGCGCCGGGGTTCGAGGGCGAATGCGCGGCGCTCTTCGACGCGTTGCGCGAGACGTGTTTGGCGACGAACGAGGTCTTTTTAGAACAAGCGATGGAAGCGCGTCGGGACGGGGAGGCGGAGCGACCGACGGCGTTGGGGTTTTCAGCGGGCGTTTCGTCGTTCGTCGGAGAGAAAACGCCGTTTTCCGGGCCGTCGGGCGCGTCGCGTCGTCGTTTGCGGTCGTGTTTTAACGTTTTTAATCCGACGATCTCTTGGGCGGACGTCGAGCGTCGCGAAGGCGCGTTCGATTGGAGCGCGTTCGACCGAGCGTTGGCGTTCGGCGAAAAACGGGGGTGGCGAACGACGTTCGGCCCGTTGACGCGTTGGACGCCGCGAACGGTTCCGCGTTGGCTTGCCGGGCGTTCCGCCGCGGAGGTCGCGGAAGGTTTTTGGCGTTTTGTCGAAGCGGCGGTTTTACGCGCCGGGGTTCGCGTCGGGCGTTGGATTGTCGCGACGAACGTCGAGTTGAGCGATTGGGGCCCGACGGCGGAAACGCGGTTCGCGGCGACGGAAGAAGCGGCGCGGAGGATTCGACGGCTCGTTCCGGGCGCGGAAGCGTTTTGGGGGTTCGAGCGACCTTTTGGCGACGCGGAGCGGTTCGGCGGCGCGTCGGCGGGGATTCCCGTCGAGATCGCTTCTCGACTTGTCGGGCGGGGCGCGTTCGACGGGGTTTACCTTGAAGCGAATTTCGGCTTGTCTCGTTGGGCGACGGCGCCGCGCGACCCGTTGGAGTTGCATTACTTTTTCGACCGTTGGGCGACGCTCGGCGTTCCGATTTGCGTCGCGGCGTCTTTTCCGAGCGCGAACCCGAGGAAGCGCGTCGCGACGCTCTTCTCGTCGTCGGCGGAGAACGCTTGGGGGCGCTGGTTCGGTTGGGGAAAACAAGAAAACGGCGTCGATCTCGACGGGTTGCTGACCGCGCCGCCGGAGGTGGAGGTCGACGAGTCGTTTTGGAGCGAGCGAACGCAGCAGGAGAACGCGCGGCGCTTTTTTTTGACCGCGATGGCGCGCCGCTCCGTCGTCGAAGCGATTTGGAGTCGTTGGGAAGACGGCGTCGAGGAAGCGGAAGGGGCGGCGGAAGACGAAACGACGCGCTCCGTCGGCGACGCGAACGGCGGACGCGACGACGTTCAAAGGACGAGTCGAGCGGAGCGGGACGAGTTCCCGACGTCCGGTTTGTTCGACGAAGCCGGGCGTCCGAAGTCGGCGTTGCATAAGTTGGCGGCGCTCAAACGCGCTTATTGGGGATAACGACGTTCGCGGCGATTCGAACGGCGGAAATTAAAGAACGAGCGAGGAAATGGCGACGAGCGACGGAACGAACGAGCGTTCATTAATAATAAAGGGAAAAAGACGGCGAACGGCGAGCGCGCTTCGTCGGCGGGCGAATCGCGACGGGGTCGTTTTGCTGATCGTCGCGTTGGTCGTCGCGGCGTTGACGCTCGGCGGCGCGACCCTCTTGACGTTGATGCAAACGGAGCGCGCGGCGACGCAAACTCGCGGATACGACGCGCTTGCCCGGAGCGTCGACCGGTCGGCGGTCGCGTTTTTGGTCGGAACGCTCGAAACGAGCCCGGAGGAACGGGAGAAAATCGGCGGCGTTTACGACAATCCGAGTTACTTTTGCGCCGCGCCCCTGTTGACGCTCGAAGACGGCGGAACGGCGACGTCGCGCTTTACGATCGTGTCGCCGAAGTTTGAAGAGGACGAAATCGAAGGGGTGCGGTACGGGCTCGTCGACGAGTCGACGCGGCTGAACCTCGACGCCGTTCTCGCTTGGGAGGCGGAGGAGCCCGGCGCCGGACGCGAAGCGCTCTTGAAGTTGCCCGGGATGACGACGACCGCCGCCGACTCGATCCTCGACTGGATCGACGCCGACGAAACGGCGCGCCCGAACGGCGGCGAAACGCGATATTATACGAACGAAAAGCTCCCGTACAGTCCGCGCAACGCCGTCCCGGTTTTCCTCGAAGAATTGCTCTTGGCGCGGGGCGTTACCCGCTTGCATCTTTACGGGACGGACGAAAACTTTACGTTCGGCGTCGAAAATATCGATCCGACGGCGGCGAACGATTCCGCGTTGGGCGGTTCGTTGACGGCGCTTCCGGGCGCGCGGGGCTCGCGACGGCGCGGTCAAGCGGAAGCGGTTCCTTGGAAGGAGCTGCTGACGGTTTTCAGCGCCGAAAAAGACGTCGACCCGACCGGCGAAGCGCGCGTCGATTTGAACGTCGACGACTTGGAGTTCCTTTATCAAGAGCTGACTCCGCGCGTCGGCGAAGAGTTGGCGAAGTTCGTCGTTTGGGCGCGGCAGTTCGGTCCGACGAGCGGCGTCGACGCGAAAGACGCCGAAGGGAACCCGGTTCCGCGGGGGCGGCTCGCGTCGACGCAGGTCGATTTTAGCGTTCCGGCGAGTTTTACGTTGGCGACGCCGCTCGACGTCGTCGGCGGTTGCGTTTTGGTCGGCGGAACGGCGATCGATTCGCCGCTGTCGGCGACGCGCTCGAACTCGAACGCGGAGAAAATTTTTCAGCTGCTCGACTTCGCGTCGACGAGTCCTTCGACGACGATCGTCGGTCGGGTCAACGTCAACGCGGCGCCGCGTCCGGTTTTGGCGGCGATTCCCGGCTTGGCGACCGCGGACGTTCAGCGGATTTTGGACGATCGACCGCCGCTGAACGAAGCGATTCCGGACGATTACCGACACGCGACTTGGCTTTACACGAAGGGCGTCGTCGATTGGGAAACGATGAAGGCGATTTACGACAAAACGACGGCGCGCGGCGACGTGTACCGCGCCCAAATCGTCGGCTTTCTCGACGGCGTCGACGTGTCGGCGCGGGCCGAAGTTGTCGTCGACGGCACGACGGAGCCGCCGCGGCAGGTCTTTTACAAAGATTTGTCGATGAACGGCAAGGGCTTTTCGGACGCGATCTTGCTCGGCGGTTCGGCGGTCGGCTCCGTCGATCCGTTAGGCGGCGACGCCGGGTGGGGCGCGCTCGACCAAGCGACGTCGGGTCTTTTCGAAATCGAAACGCCCGGAAGCGCCGCGGACCCGTTCGCCGAACTCGACCGCCAAACCGGATACCGCTTCGACGCGCCGAGCGTTCCGACCGCGTCGACGTCCGACGCGACGGCGGAAGACCCGTTCGGAACGGGAACGAGCGTCGGGAACGCGACCGGCGCCGCCGATCTCGCGTCGACGCCGCAAACGTTGGAGGAAGGAGATCCGTTGGGCGTTCCGATCGGAGAAAGCGGCGCGGAAAACGCTCCGACGTCGCGCCGCGACCAACTGATGAACGCGCTCGAAACGATGCGCTCGAACCGACGTTGGCGCAATTCGGGCGCTTCAACCGACGCGAACGCCGTTCAGGAAGCCGGTTCCGCGACTCTTCCCTCCGTCGAAACGGAAACGCCCGCCGCGTCCGAGGGATTAGGCGCGTCGGCGAGCGGAGGAGGCGGAGCGTTCGGTTCGGGCGGAAGAACGAGCGGAAGAGGCGGAGCGTCCGAAACGCCGCCGTTTTGACGTTAATACGAGGACGGCGGGAAAATTTTTAAGTTTTTTGGAGATTTTGCGTTTTTCCCCCTTGCGTTTCCGCGCTCTTAGGGTAAAATGTGGAAAACGTTTGAGACGTTCGAAGGTCGTCGCGCTTCCCAGCGGCGGTTTTTAACGCTCGGTCGGGCGCATAGCTCAGTTTGGTTAGAGCGCGTCCCTGATAAGGACGAGGTCCATGGTTCGAGTCCATGTGCGCCCACTGTAAAGAGAAGAGTTTCGGCAGATTGTCGAAGCTCTTTTTTTTTGCCCCGAACGGTGCGCGCCGCCGCAAAATTGGCGCGGGCGACTCTCCGGAGCGTTGAGAAGAGCGCGGCGGCGGTTGGCGGAAGCGTCGGTCGCCGCGATTGTCGTCGCCCGCGGCT
>JAFYVO010000434.1 GCA_017549085.1 Thermoguttaceae bacterium | reverse complement strand
GACCTTTTGGCTGCCAGCCAAACGCTCTCCCAACTGAGCTAATCCCCCGGGAATGTCGACCAAGCGACGAAAGTTAACGCCGACGAAAAAACGCCGAGCGAACTGCAATCGTATAAAACAATCGCAAACGCCTTAAAGGCAAGTGGAGGATAACGGGTTCGAACCGATGACCTTTTGGCTGCCAGCCAAACGCTCTCCCAACTGAGCTAATCCCCCAAATTTGACGTTTCGCCAACGTTAAAGTCGTTGGTAAAAAGGAGAGCGGCGGGAAAACCTTGCTCGCCTCGAAACAACAAATTTAATATACCACGGCTTGACGATTCGTCAACGCCCTTTTTAAAATTTTTTTGCGTTTTTTACAAACTTTCAACGTTCGTTATTGCGCTCTCGGTTCAAAAACTCTTCCAAAAGCCGACGCAAACGAGCGTTTTCACGGCGCGTCGCTTCCAAATCGAAAACGAGATATTGCGCGTCGACGCGCAAATTTTCGAGCGCGGTTTGAACGAATCGAAGCGTTTGCGCGTCGCTTTCGCGGCGTTGTTCCAGGTTTTTGCAACATTCCGACAATGAATCGAGATTTTGCTGGAAGGAAGGTTGCGCGTCGCTCGGGAGGAGTTGGGCAAATTGCGCTAAGAGAGCGAGGAGTTCGGAAAATTGCATAAAAACTCTTTCTGGCAAAGGGAACGACGATAACGAGGACGCCGCGCAAACGACTGGAAACGACGATAATAAAACAACGCGAAAATAACGACGCAAAACCGTCGACGCGCGAAGGCGGCAAACGGCGCGCTGGAAACTCCGATTATAGCGTTTGCAATAACGCCGACGATTAAACCGCCGTTTCCGTTGCGACGACTCATTCATTATACTCCGAATACGCGAAAAAAGAATGAGAATTTTGAGAAATTTGGGTATTTTTCCTCAAGTTTTTCGTTCAAGCGCCGATAGGGCTTGTTTGTTGCGATTAAAAGCGTTATAACCGGTATAATCGTTTTGTTTTCGGGCGGTTTTGCGCGGTCTGCGAGGGATAGGTAAAATAAGTGAAAGGCGGGTAATGGAGAGAATAGACGAAACAGGAACGCCGAGAGAAATGAGCGTATAGAAAAGAGACGCAAGAAAAACAAGAAACAAAGAAAGAAATTTTAAAAAACGACTTGCCGACGCGTTGAGAATTCGTTATCATCGCGACGATAACGCCGTTGTAATGGATTATAACGGTTGGGCGATCGGCGCCGCCGACGCGAACGCAGGCGCTTTGGGCTTTTAGGATGAACGAATGAAAGACGTCGACCTCAAAAAATTAGGAACGCTTCGACTCTGCGGAGGCGGCGCGTTGGTTGCGTTGGCAACTTGGGGAGTTTGGGCGTTTTGCGGGGGCGGCTTTTCCGCGTCGAGCGGTTGCGAATCCGCGTTCGACGGCTGGCAATACGGGCGCGAAGATCAAAAGACGGCGAGCGCGGCGTTGGCGGCGGCGGGACTCGACGAATGGTCTTGGGACGACGGACGTCTTCTCGTTCCGAAAAATAAAAAGAACGAATATCAAACCGCGCTTGCGGAAGCCGGGGCTTATCCGAAGGCGCCGAGCGCGTCGCGTCGCGACGCGATTCGAGAAATGGGCGCGTTCGAGTCCGACGCGAAGATGCGAATGCGCGAACTCGACGCTTGCGCGTTTCAATTGGAGCAAACGCTCGAACGAACCGGCGGGATTGAATACGCGACCGTCGGCGTTCGAGCGCGTCGCGAACAGGCGGGGCTGACGGCGAAAACCGTCGTTACCGCGTCGATCGGCGTCGCTTGTCGCGAGGGTTGCGAACTCGACGCCAATCTTCTTTCGGCGATTACCGTCGCGGCGAAACATCAACTCGGCGTCGACGCGAACGAAAACATTTCGATTCTTGATTTGAAGGCGGGAAAATCTTATTTCGGTTCGGAAAATTTGGTCGGCAACGGAAGCGAGTTGTCGTTGGCGGCGGAAAAAGAGCGCGTTGAAGCGTATTGGCGCGACAAATTAACAAAAACGTTTGATTATATGGGGGGCGTTCGCGTTTCGGTCGCGGCGGATCTGGTCGTCGCCGACTCGAACGACCTCGTTCAAACGGAACTCGACGACGTTTTTGTCGAAAGGGGCCCTTGCGATTTAAACGACTGGGAGGCGGAAACGGGGAACGACGCGCCCAACGCTCGAGCGACGTCGGCGGCGGAACGTCTTGCGCAAGTGGAAATAGGAGGCGCGGGGGAAATAGGAAAACCTCGGCCTTTGGCGACTTGGAGCGACGACGCTCGAAAAAGCGCGCGAAACGGCGGCGCTTTCGCTCGTTTGGGGAATCCGGTCGCGACTCGCGCTCCGGCGGCGGTCGAAGCGCAAAATTTGGCGCAAGTCGAGCGAAGAACGAGCGGAAACGGCGTTCTGGCGGTCGGCGCGACCGAGCGTCGCGACGGCGCAAAACGCGGCGTCGTGCCGGCGGGATACCGTCAAGACGCGGAGAATGAAGAGATTGAGCGGGTTGAAAAGGTTGCGCGAACGTCGAAAGAAGAAGCGATAAAAGGGAATACGTCGAATAGGACGGTCGCGCAAGACGCAAAGAAAAAAGAGACGAACGAAAAGAAAGTCGGCGAAGACGGGAAGAAAGAGGCGGGGCCCAAAAGAAACGGCGCGAACGAAGAGCGCGTTCGTTTCCGAGTTCGCGCGCTCGCCGTTCGCATCGGGACGCCGCGCGGGTACGTTCGTCGCGTCGCGCAAAATCTGAAGGCGGAAAACGCCGTCGAAACTTTCGCGACCGACGAAACGTTGGGAAATTGGAACGCTCTTTATCAATCGACGGAACAGAAAATCATTGCGGAAACGAAAAACGTCGCGCTCCTCTTGTTGCGTCCTCTCGCCGAACGAAACGGTTGGACGGAAAACGAGTTGACGCGTTCGGTCGCCGTCGACGTTTTTACCGATCCTAACGATTTTGCCGAGCGTTTTCGCGACGACGGCCGCGACGGCGAAGGGGGCCGAGCGTTCGAGGTGGTCGCGAATTTTGGACAAAAAGCCGACACGGCGGAGAGGATTGCGGAGGAAACGACGCTCGACGCGCCCAATTGGTCGCCGACGCCGGAAGGGCAAATGGACGAAACGCCGGGAGAATCGGAAAAATCGGGAGAGTCG
>JAFYVO010000433.1 GCA_017549085.1 Thermoguttaceae bacterium | reverse complement strand
GCCAAAAAAGACGCGTCCGACGAACCGCGCCAACCGCCGCGACCGCGCAAAGCGGCGTTTTTTTCCCGTTTGCCCTTCCTCGCCGACTTCCGCGTCTTTCCCATTTCCCCTATTTCGCCGAACGAAAGCGACAAAATTGGGGTTAAAGACCGTCGCGGCCCAAACGGCCGGAACGAAAAAGACCGCCCAACCGAACCAAGACGGCGGCAACGAAGCCCAATAAAGAAGAAACGACAAAGACGCGGCGACGAACGGCGCGCGCCGTCCGACGTTAAATTTCGACGACATTCAAATTTCCTCGAAAAGTAAGATTAACGACGCCGGTTTCAAAGACGTTCCGGCGTCGGTTCGAGCGAATTTTCGCTCCGTTCGCAACGCGACGCTCGGCGGAATCGGCGCGAAAACCGGCTCCGCTTCACGTCAAAATCGGCAAAGTCGACGTCAATTCAACGCCGCGGCGACGTCGGCGGTCGGCTCGTCGACGACGCGAACCCCGAACCGCTCGGCGAAGAGCGCGACCGTCTCCGGTTTCCAAGCGCTCGGCGCGGTCGGGCCGACGAAAACGCGTCGATACCCGAGCCCCAACGCCGCCAAAAACGCCGCCGTCGACGTTTCGTCGAAGCAGCTAAAGAAGAACGCGACCGGAGAAACGGCGGGCTCGCGGTCGAGCTCGCCGCCCAATTTCTCGGCGAATCGGAAAACGGCCGCCGCGTCGCAAACGCGCCCCAAGTCGAGCGTTTTCGGCGTTCCGAACGCGGTCGGCGGCGCCGGTTTGCGGTTGAAACGGCACTTCGCGTCGCCGAACGAAACGACCGCCGACTCCGCCGGAATCGCGTCGAACAGCTTCGCAAAGTAATCGCTTCCGCCGTCCGGCGCGTCTTCGCCGCCGACGACAAAAACGCGCTTCGTTCGGTCTTGTCGGAACGCTCGCGCCAGTTTGTCGATCATCCCGTCGAGCCCGTCGCCGCCGAAACCGACCGCGATCTTTTCGGTCCCGCCCTTCCCTCGCGTCTCGGGGAAACCGGGAGAATCGACCGACGCGCGCACCAGCTCCGCAAAATCGAGTTTCCCGGAAGCGTCGCGTTCCAACGCGGCGACGCCGTCCAAACGGGTCGCGCCGGCGGTGAAGATGTAATCGCGATACGATTCGTCCGGCGTTTCGAGCGGAGTCGACGCGGCGAGAATCGCGCCCGGAAACGCGCCCATTTCTCGCTGTTGGTCAAGCCAAGAGCCGCCGTAATGCCCGGCCAAGCGCTTGAATTTTTTGAACGCCGGGAACGAGTGCGCCGCGATCGCCTCGCCGCGCGTCCAAACGTTCAAATCGCGAATTTCAGCCCGTTCGAGAAGTTCGAGCAAAACGTCGAAGTCGTCGCCGCTAAAGAGGACGCACTTCCCGCCCGCCGCCGACGCGCGAACGACCGTCGGAACCGGCGCGCCGTACTCGAGAAACGTCCCGACTTCGACCAACTCCAACGCCGCCGCCGCCAAACGCCCGGTCTTCTCGACCGCGTCCGTCAACGCGTCGACGTCGGTCGACTCCGCCGCCGACGCCGCGAGCGTCTCGACGACCCCGTCGACGACGGCGCGCGACGTCGTTCGCCAACGCTCGACTTCCGCGTCGATTCGATCCGCTTCGGCGATCAGCGCGGCCTTCGCCTCTTTTTCTTTAGCGTCGCGGGCTCGCGTCTCCTTCGCTCGAGCGCGAAGTCCTTGCGCTTCGAACTCGCGACGCGCGATCGTTCGGGCGCCCAAATTGGTCGCTCGTTCGAACAACGCCGCGACGCCCTTCAACCCGTCGACGATCGTCTCGTGCAAGCCGAACGGGACCGCGCCGAGTCGAGCGAGACGCGCCGCCGCGTCGTATTCTTCGCCTTGCGCCGCCAACGCATCGATCGTCGCGTCGTCGGGCGCGGGCGCGGCGGCCTCCTGTTCGCGAAATTGTTTTTCCAAATCTTCTTGATATTCGGGTTCTTTTTCATTCCCCAAATATTCGGCGAGTTGAAAGACAAGGTCGGCCTTCAAAATCAGCCGCGTCAACTCTCGAGCGTCCGCGCTCGACGAACGCGACGCCGCCGCCAACGCTTCCAATAAAAAGTCCTCGACCGGAACGCTGCGGTTCCCCCACGCGAGCGCCTTCGCCGCCTCGGACGCGATATGTTTGCACCAAGCGAGCAATTGATTCCGAAGACGTAGCGTTTTCGGGTCCTCGGCGACGCGCGCTCCGGACGTTCGTTCGTTTCGATTTTCAAACATTTCGTTCACCGTTACTTTCTACGTTCCCTAAATAAGGAAGAGCGGGCCGCCCGACGCGCTCGCCTCGGTCGCGTCGCTCGCCTCGACCAAGTAAAACGCAAAGACGGTCGAGCGAACGAGCCGCCCGTTGCGACCGCTTCGCCCTACCGTCCTCAAAATTGCTCGACGCGTCCCTAACTCGCTAATTCACATTTTACCTAAATTGACGTCTCAAAATCTCATTTACCTTATTATAAGGCCTCCGACGCCAAAAAGCAACACGTTTTAAAAATTTCTCAAAATTTTCTTCGCAAAAAATATTTTTTCCCGCTCAAGCGTCGTTAAATTTCGGCTCGCGACGCCGCAAAAACTTCCTCGCCGTTAAATTTTTTTTCTCGCCCGTCCCCGCTCGCAAAAACGCCGGAACCGAAAAAACGCCCGTTTTACGCGCTCGGGCCCTTTTCTTTTAGCAACCCAAACTTTTATCGCGCCTTATACGCCTCGCTCGCGATAAAATAGGCGCTCTGCGCAAAGCGCGCGGCTTACGTCGGTTCCTCGCGCGGCAAGTCGGCGGAAATGTAAAAGTAACGGCTCCCCCCGCTTGCCAAAAGTCAAAACTGGAGGTAGAATGGGAACAAAAAATATAGGACGGGTACGCCCGCCCCGCGCGCCGTCCCAGTCGCGACGTTCATCAACGTCGTTTTCATCGCTAGCGACCGGAACGCGCTTCCTTGCGACGCCCTTATAGAGGCGCCCCGAACGAATATTTTACTAGGAGACTTAAATGAGCGACGAAAAACGCTTCGTCATGTGCGACGGCAACGAAGCCGCCGCGATGATCGCGCATCTTTGCAACGAAGTTATGGCCATTTACCCGATCACGCCGTCGTCGACGATGGGCGAATTGACCGACGATTGGGCCGCGAAAGGCAAGAAAAACCTCTTCGGGACGATTCCGCAAATCGTTGAAATGCAAAGCGAAGCCGGGGCGGCGGGCGCCGTTCACGGCTCGTTGCAAGCGGGCGCGCTGACCTGCACGTTCACGGCGTCGCAAGGTCTCCTCCTGATGATCCCGAACATGTTCAAGATCGCCGGCGAACAAACGCCGACCGTCTTCCACGTTACGGCTCGCTGCATCGCCTCGCACGCGCTTTCGATCTTCGGCGACCACTCCGACGTTTTGGCGACGCGTTCCTGCGGTTGGGCTATGCTCTGCGGCGGCACCGTCCAAGAAACGCACGATATGGCGATGATCTCGTACTCCGCCACGCACCGCAGTCACATCCCGTTCCTGCACTTCTTCGACGGTTTCCGCACCTCGCACGAAGTCAACAAACTGGAAAAACTTCCGGAATCGACCGTCCGCGAAATGATGGACCTCGACGCCGTCCGCAACTTCCGCGAACGCGCCCTCAATCCGCACCACCCGGTCATCCGCGGCACCGCCCAAAACCCGGACGTCTTCTTCCAAGGTCGCGAAGCCTGCAACCCGACCTACGACGCCGTCCCGGGTATCGTCCAAGAAGAAATGGACAAATTCGCGAAGTTGACCGGTCGCCAATACCGCATTTTCGACTACTACGGCGACCCGAACGCCGAAAACGTCATCGTCTTGATGGCCAGCGGTTGCGGTATCGTCGAAGAATACATCGACTTCATCGGTAAAGACCAAAACGTCGGTATGATCAACGTTCGCCTCTATCGTCCGTTCGACGAAGCCGCGTTCGTCGCCGCGTTGCCGAAGACGGTCAAGAAAATCGCCGTCCTCGACCGCACGAAGGAACCGGGCGCCGGCGGCGAACCGCTTTACCTCGACGTTCTCTCCGCGCTCGTTCGCAACTGGGAAGGCGAACTTCCGTTCGTCGCCGCCGGTCGTTACGGCCTCGCGTCGAAAGACTTCACCCCGGCGATGGTCAAGGGTATCTTCGACGAACTCGCGAAAGACGCTCCGAAGAAAAAGTTCACGATCGGCGTCAAAGACGACCTCACGAACCTCAGCCTCGACTACGATCCGACCTTCTCGACCGAAGCGGACGACGTTCGTCGTTGCATCTTCTACGGTCTCGGTAGCGACGGCACCGTCGGCGCGAACAAAGAAACGACGAAAATCGTCGGCGAATACACCGAAAACTTCAGCCAAGGCTACTTCGTTTACGACTCGAAGAAAGCCGGCGCCGTTACGGTTTCGCACCTCCGCTTCTCGCCGCGCCCGATCAAGGGTTCGTACCTGATTTACCAAGCGAATTTCGTCGCGTGCCACCAATTCGTCTTCACGCAAAAGCTCGATATGCTCTCGACGATCGTCAAGGGCGGGACGTTCCTCTTGAACGCTCCGTACGGCGCCGCGGAAGTTTGGGATCACCTCCCGATCGAACTCCAACAAGAGATCGTCGAGAAAGAACTCGAATTCTACGTCGTCGACGCGGTCAAAGTCGCGAAAGCGGCGGGCATGGGCGGTCGCATCAACACCGTTATGGAAACCTGCTTCTTCAAGCTCGGCGACTTTATGCCGGTCGACGAAGGCATCGGCTACATCAAAGCCAGTATTAAGAAGGTTTACGGCAAGAAGGGCGACGAAATCGTTCAAAAGAACTACGCGGCGGTCGACTCGTCCCTCGCGGCGCTCGAAAAAGTCGATTACCCGAAACAAGTTACGTCGACGTTCCACCGTCGCAACGGCGTCGTCGGCGACGCGCCGGAATTCGTTACGAACGTCCTCGGCGAAATCTTGGCCTCGCGCGGCGAAGAACTCACCGTCAAAGATATGCTCCCGACGGCGGACGGCACCTTCCCGGTCGGCACGACGAAATACGAAAAACGCGGCATCGCGATCGACATTCCGATTTGGGATAGCGAAACCTGCATCCAATGCGGCAACTGCTCGCTCGTCTGCCCGCACGCCGCGATCCGTATGAAGATTTACGACGCCGCCGACGGCGCGCCGGAATCGTTCAAATCGGTCGACGCGAAAACGAAGGAATTCGAAGGCAAGAAATTCACGCTCCAAGTCGCGCCGGACGACTGCACCGGTTGCGGCATGTGCGTTTACGTCTGCCCGGTCAACGGCAAGGGCGACAAGGAAGGCAAGAAAGCGATCAACCTCCAAAACAAGATCGCCAACGAAGCCGCCGAACGCGCCAACTGGGATTACTTCCTCACGATTCCGGATTACGACCGCTCCAAAGCGAAGGTCGACACCGTCAAGGGTTCGCAACTCTTGCTCCCGCTCTTCGAGTTCTCGGGCTCCTGCGCGGGTTGCGGCGAAACGCCTTACGTCAAACTCGTTACGCAACTCTTCGGCGACCGCATGTTGATCGCGAACGCGACCGGTTGCTCCTCGATTTACGGCGGCAACCTCCCGACGACGCCGTACACGACGAACGCCGACGGTTGCGGTCCGGCTTGGGCGAACTCCTTGTTCGAAGACAACGCCGAATTCGGTCTCGGTATGCGCGCCGCGGTCGACCAACAAGTCGGCTTCATGAAGGAAATCTTGACCGCGAAGAAAGACCAACTCGGCGACGCGCTGGTCGAAAATCTCCTCGGCAACAAGCAAGAAACCGAAGGCGAAATCGCGCAACAACGCGCTTGGGTCAAAGAACTTAAAGCGAAACTCGCGGAACTCAACTGCGATTGCGAACAAGCGAAGCTCCTCGAAATGTCGGCCGACTACCTCGTTCGCCGCAGCGCCTGGATCATCGGCGGCGACGGTTGGGCTTACGACATCGGCTACGGCGGTCTCGACCACGTCGTCGCGTCGACGAAGGACGTCAACATCCTCGTCCTCGACACCGAAGTCTACTCGAACACCGGCGGTCAAGCGTCGAAATCGACGCCGAAGGGCGCGGTCGCGAAATTCGCCGCGGGCGGTAAAGCGACGACGAAGAAAGACCTCGGTATGATGGCCGTTTCCTACGGCACGTGCTTCGTCGGTCAAATTTCGCTCGGCGCGAACCCGGCGCACGCGATCAAAACGCTCGTCGCGGCGGAATCGTACAACGGCCCGTCGCTCGTTATCGCGTACTCGCACTGCATCGCGCAAGGCATCGACATGAAGACCGGTATGGAACTTCAAAAAGAAGCCGTCAAGTGCGGTTACTGGCCGCTTTGGTCGTACGACCCGCGCTTGGAAAAACCGTTCCAACTCGCCAGCAAGGCGCCGGAAGGGACGCTCAAAGACTTCGAAGCGAAGCAAAACCGCTTCAAGTCCTTGAAACGCATCAACCCGGACGCCGCCGCCGCGTACGAAGCGCAAGCGCAAGACGAAATCTACAAGCGCTACGAGTACTACAAAGCGTTGACCGAAGTCAAAAAGCAATAACGGTTTAAACGTTTTAAACCGTTAGCCGACGAAAGCGCGAGTCGTAAAAACGGTTCGCGCTTTGGTCGACGCAAGAAACGAAAAACGACGGAAGAGGCGAACGCTTTTTCCGTCGTTTTTTATTGAGCGCAATTTCTAACAGCCGCCGTTTTGCGACTTACGCAAGCAAGATTATTCCTTCGGAGTCGTTTCGGGCCCCGAAAAACCGCGACGCGTTCGTCGTTATTCCTTATCGTCGTTTTTGCGCGCCTCCGTTTCGTTCTCAACCGAGTCGCCGCGACGCCAATCTCAAACGAAAACGCGTTGCAGGAGCG
>JAFYVO010000432.1 GCA_017549085.1 Thermoguttaceae bacterium | reverse complement strand
GGAACGTCGGAGTCGAGTTTTTGCAACAGTTCGAGGTCTTCCTTCGACCAAGATTTCGGGAGCGCGACGGCGCACTCGACGTAAAGGTCGCCCGGTTTTTCGCCCTCCGGCGCGACGCCCAACCCGCGCAAACGCAACCGCGTCCCGGTCGTCGCTCCCGCCGGAATCGTTACCGCGACCGTTCCGCGCGGCGTCGGAACGTCGACTTTCGCCCCCAACGCCGCTTCTTTCAGCGTTATCGGCGTTTTCACCGTCAAATCCTTGCCGAAGCGGGAATAAAACGGATGCGGCGCGATCTCGACTTCCAAAATAACGTCGCCGCTCGGGCCGCCGGCGACGCCGGGCTCGCCCATTCCGCGAAGCCGAATTTTTTTCCCGGTTTCAATGCCGACCGGAATTTTCGCGTCGACGGAGACCATTCCGCCGCGTTCGCGTCGAATCGTTACCGGAATCGTTCCGCCAAGAACCGCGGTCGCCAACGGAACGGAAACGGTCGCCGTTACGTCTTCGCCCTTTTGCGGCGCGGGCGAACGTCGTCGCCGACCGCCGCCGAACGGATTCCCTCCGGCCGCGCCTCCGCCGAACGCGTTCAAAATGTCGTCGAAACTGAACGACGCGCCGCCCCCCGAAAAGCCGCCGCCGAACGGATTCCCTCCGCCAAACGGATTTCCCCCCGCGCCAAACGGATTCCCGGCGCCGCCGAAGCGTTCGTAATCGGGGCCGAACTGGTCGTACTGCCGCCGCTTTTCCGGGTCTTTGAGCGTTTCAAACGCGGTTTGCAGCTCTTGGAACTTCTTCTTCGCGCCCTCCGGATCGTTCGGGTTCAAGTCCGGATGGTACTTGCGCGCCATTTTCAGATACGCTTTTTGAATTTCGTCCTGCGACGCGTTTTTCGAAACGCCCAGCGTCTTGTAAAAATCTTCCGCCATTTTTCCGTTATTTCCTCCGCGTTGCCGTTCTCGACGCGATCGCGACCGCTCGTTCCGCGTTCGCCTTAACGAACGGAACAACTTTTCGCCGAAAACGCCGCCAAATCGACCGTCGTCTCGCGCCGATTCAAGTTAAAGCAAACTCGGCGCCGTTCGGCGATTTCGGTCAATGTCCGCAACCGGCGCATCCGGCTCCGGCGGGAAAATTCGGGTTGTCGATATTGAACCCTTTGGCGGTCGGCGTGTCGAGAAAATCGATTTTCGTCCCGTCGAGGAAAAGCGCGAACTTTTTATCGGCGACGACGTAAACGCCGTCGGTTTCGTAACGCGCGTCGATTTTCGCGTCAAAAACCGTGTCGAAGCCGAGCGTATACTGCATTCCGCTGCACCCGCCGCCGACGATCACCATTCGAATGAACGTTTTCGGGTCGAGTTGTTGCGCTTGCATAATTTTTTTGACTTCGTCGGCCGCGCGCGCCGTCAATTTGATCGCCATTTTTCCCTCGCGTTAATTCCTTGTTCGATTATAAAGCGCTCGCCGCGCCGTCGCGCGTTTGCCGCTCGTTTTTACGTCCGTTTTTTTCCGACGCGCCGTTCGGCTCGAACCGCCGTTCCGCCGTCGTTCCGTCGTCGAAACGGTCGCGACGCTCGCGTTCGGCGCCGCGTCGATTCTTTATATTATACGCGTTTGCGACGGCGCGAAAAGAGCCCCCGCGCCGTCGTCCGCGACGTTTTCCGTTCGCCGCCGTTTCTTTCCGCTCACCGCGCGACGCTCGGACGCGGCGGGAAAAGCGCGCGACTCGACGTTCCTCCCGGCGTCGGCGCGTAAACCGGCGCGTTCGAACCGCCGACGAGCGCGCCCGGCGCGACGTTTCGGCCAAACGACGTTTCCGGGATCGTTTGATACGTCGCGCTCGGCGGGTAAACGCCGGACGGAATCGCGTTCGTCGGGTAACTTCCGGACGGAACCGCGTTCGTCGGGTAACTTCCGGACGGGTAAGCGCTCGGTTGCGCGCCCCAGTTGTTCGTCGGCGAAGCGCTCGGATAAGCCGGATTCGCCAGCGACGCGGCGACGGAGTTCGGGTTCGCGTCGTAAGTTTCGTTGTCGCCGGGCAAGACCAACGGCTGCCCGTTCGCGCCGTATCCGACCGCCGACGCGCCGCCGACGCCCGGATAGGACGCGTCGAAGGAACCGCCGAACGCGCTCTCGACGCCCGCCGTTTGGAAATCGGCCGGCGGAGTCGTCGTCAGTTTGCCGTTTTCGTCTTGATAGAAGACCATCCCTTCCATTAGTTCCGGGGCCTTCTCGTATCGCGACATATCTTGCGCTTGCGCCGTCGCCTTTCGCCGCGCCGCGTTGGCCGCCGCGTTCGCGTACTCCGCCGGCGCGACTCTCGACGCGGCGGGCGCCCGATGCGGCGGGGTGAAGATCGAACGGTTGGCGTCCGACTCGCCGTCGCCGCGCCGCGTTTGCGCCGCTTGGAAAAGGACGCCGAACCCCTTCGTAAAGAGCGGGTTCAACTCGAACTCGTTCGGGTTGGTCGGCGCCGGGACGTTCGGACGCGGGCGTCGCGCCGCGTTCGCTTGCGCTCGCTTGGTCGACTCGGCTTTTTTGCTCGACGCGTCGGCTTTTTTTCCG
Organism: Thermoguttaceae bacterium; assembly: GCA_017549085.1. GTDB lineage: Bacteria > Planctomycetota > Planctomycetia > Pirellulales > Thermoguttaceae > RUG369. The sequence goes on along the minus strand of JAFYVO010000432.1, from coordinate 694 downwards.
CCGTCTTTCGTCGCGTCTTCCAGGTTCGCGTCGTCCGCGTCGACGGAGTCGGTCGACGACGCGTTGCGAATCAACCGCTTGCTTCCGAGTTTTTTAGCGTCCGCGTCGTCTTTTTCAGCGTCCTTTGCGCCGTCTTCGTCGTCGGACGATTTTTTAACGTTAAATTTCGGGCCCTTGTACGAGCCGAGCGCCGCTTGCACCCAACTTGCGGAAAGGTCGAGCGGTTGCGGGATCGCGTCGCTCCATTCGTTCCCTTCGTCGTCGGTCGCGACGGTGCGTACGTAAAACGGCGTCGTTTCCGCGTCGGTCGCGTACCAAAAAAACATTTCTCGTTCGGAATCCAAATTTTCGCCGACGCGCGTCCAAGGCCCGTTCGGACTCGTCGAACGTTCGACGGCGATCGTCGCCGGGCGTCCGCGCCGCGCCTCCTCTTCAATTTCGCTCGGACGGAACCAACGGAGAATCAAAATGAGGCGGTCGGTTCCTTTTTCCTTCGCGGGACCGAGCGACTTAATTTTCCCGGTCGCCGGTTGCGTCGGCGCGTCGGCGTCGGAGTTTCCGGCGTCGCCCTTCCCGGCGCTCGACTTGCGGTCTTTCGTCGCGCCGCGCGCCAAATCGAGCAACTTATCCGACAGCCCTCCCGATTCGTTCGCAGACGTTTCGGACGGCGTTCCGAGCGGCGGCGCGTCGGCGG
>JAFYVO010000005.1 GCA_017549085.1 Thermoguttaceae bacterium | reverse complement strand
GCTTACCTCTACCGCGCGACCGACGTTCAAACGGAAAACTCGCCGGAATTTGAAGACGCGAAAGCCGACGTTCTCGCCGCTTGGAAACTCCGCGAAGCCGTCAAACTCGCGCAAGCCGCCGCCGATAAATTCGCCGAAAGCGCGAAAGCCGAAGGCGCCGACTTCGCCGCGTTGGCCGCCGACAAACTCGTCGAAACCGAACGCTTCAGCTTCCTCGAACTCCCGACCGCGTCGCCGAACTTCGCGACGCAATCGTCGCCGCAACTCGCCGAAATTCGCGAAAAAGGCGTCGAAGCGGGCGAAGCGTTCCGCGACAACAAAGCGATCGTCGCGCCGGGTTGGGACTTCAACGAAACCGCGTTCGGGATGAACGTCGGCGACGTCGCCGTCGTTGCGAACCAACCGAAAAACCGCGTCTTCGTCTTGACGTTGACCGAAAAAGATTCGGAAGATTCGTTGCGCGAAAACTTCGAAAATTTGGAAGACGATTACAACCTCCAAACCGTCGCGAACTTCCTGAACCGCGTTCGCGCTTCGCGTTTCACCGAGAAATTCATTGAAAATCTCCGCGAAGAAGCCGGTTTCGAATGGGTTTCGATTCCGCGCGAAGACCGCTAATTCGCCCCGATAACCCGAGCGCCGCGACTGTTTAACGCCGTCGCGTCGCTCGTTGGGAGCGTGTTCGATTCGACCCGACGTTCTCGCGACGTCGGGTTTTTTCGCGTCGTTGCGTCGTTGAAAGCGGAACGTCGGCGACGAGCGTTGATCGCGGTAAGGAAAGAGGGCGAGACGATGAACTGGTTAACGAAAGCGGTAAAGCATTTTTGTTTGATAACGCGACACAAGGCGCTCGTTTTCGCGTACTGTAGTTACGCCGGAATCCCTTGGCGCGGTTTTATGCACGACTGGTCGAAGTACTCGCCGTTCGAGTTTTTCGAGTCGGTTCGCTACTTCGACGGCAAGCGTTCGCCGGTCGGGATTTCCCGCGAGGTCAACGGTTTTTCGCTCGCTTGGCTCCATCACAAGGGGCGCAACCCGCACCATTACGAGTATTGGCTCGACTGGCTCGACGAGAAGGGAACGCCGATTCCTATGCCGTTCGGGTACGCGCTCGAAATGGTTTGCGACTGCATTTCCGCGTCCAAAGTGTATAACGGTAAGGATTTCCGTTTTGCCGGACTCCTCGCTTGGTGGCGCCGCCGCGACGCGCGCCGTCCGGTCAATATGCATCCGATTTCGAAACGGTTTCATTTCGCGATGTTGGAAGCGCTCGCCGCCGAGGAAAGTTTGCGCCCGTTGCGCCGCGCGAGAACGCTTTACGACGAAGCGCGAAACGCCTTTGAAGCGGAAAGAACGAAAAACGACGTCGAATAACCGTTTCGGCGAAGAAACGCAAAACGCCGCCGGGCAACCGTTTCGGCGAAGAAACGCAAAACGACGCCGAGTAACCGTTGCCGCCCAAGAAACAAAAAACGCCGCGCGACCCGAAAACGGTCGGCGCGGCGTTTTTGCGTTTAACGTCTTAACGCGTTAAGCGGAAGCGTTTAGCGTTTCTCGAACTTCAAGCGGATCGAGTAATCGCCGCTTTCGGGCGCCGTCGCTCCGACGCTCAAAATTTGACCGCCGTCGACGTCTTGCAGCGCCGTTTCAAGCGCGACTTTGGAAGCGTCTTCTCCTTGCGCCGTCGCTTCGACGAACGCAAAATCCGCCGGAACGAGGAATCGCGCCGTCGTTTTGTTTTCCGCGACAAGGCGAAGCGTCGGGGAAAGCGTCGCCGTTTCCGCGTCGAATCGGCAATCGCAAAGGTCGACCGCGCCTTGCGTTACGTGTCGGTCGCTCGACAAAAATTGCGGAACGTCGGTTTTGCGGTGCAACGCCAAGAGTCGGACGCCGCGGGCCGGGACGATCGTTTCGAAGCGCGTCGAGTTTTCGCCGAGATACGTTTCGGTCCAAAACTCGAATGCGACGCGCGGCGCTTCGTCGAGCCCGATTTCCGCGAAGTCGAAGCCGACCGTCGTTTCTTCGTCGCTCCAGTTGAAGAGCGCGACGACGTCCCAAGAGCCGAAGTCCTTGCCGACTTTAAGGTTCCAAATCGGAAGCTCGGCGCCGAAATACGGGTAAAGCGCGCTCGGGCGGACGTCGCAAACCGGGAGCGTCTTCTGCAGGAGCCGCATTCGCTCCATCGGGAGTTCCGCGAGTTTGTCCCCGGCGAACATCATTTGGCCCGGGAGCGAAACGACCGTCGTCGCGACGCGGGCCTCTTCGAGCGACAGCGCTTCGTTGACGAGGAGCGTGTCCGGGTCGGAGAAGAAAACGATGTTGTTCGTGAAAACTTGGTTCAGCGTGCGCCCGGCTTGACGCATAACGTTTTCCCATTTAACGGGTTGGTTCGGGTGAACGACGTCGGCGCCGGTGCGGGCCGCGTCCGCGAACGCCGCTTCGGGCCCGGTGAAGTGCCCTTGACAGGCGAGGAAAACGCGGTCTTCGCCGATCCCTTCGCGGAGCGCCTTGACGCAACGCTCGAACGGCGCTTCGACTTGCGGATTGTCGAACGCGGCGCGAACGTCGGCGCGTTCGAAGAAGTGGGCGCAGTAACCGGAGTTCGCGCCGGACATGCCGTCGATCTTGAAGAATTCGTAACCCCAGTCTTTAGAAGCGATTTCGTGAATGCGGCGCATGTGCGCGACCATTTCGTCGTTCGACGGGTCGATCGTGTAGACGCCGTTCCAGGTGCGCGTCGGGTTCCCGTCTTTATCGTGCAGGAACCAATCTTTGTGCGCTTCGTAAAACTCCTTCGAGCCGGTGCCGAACGGCGCGGTCCAAAGGCCGGGGCGAAAACCGAGCGCGCGAATATCGTCGGCGAGCTGTTTCATCCCCTTCGGAAATTGGCGTTCGTTGACTTCGAGGTTCAAGTTGTAAAACCCGGAAACCGGCAACTTATCGCTGTTTCCTTGCCAGCTTTCGATCGACCAAAACTCCATCCCGAACGGTTGCAGATACTTCTTCCCGACGCGCGCCTCGGCGAGGTTTTCCTCCGCGCCCGCCGTGTCGAAATAGAGGTTCCAAGACATCCAGCCGGTCGGCGGGGACGGGCAGCGCTTGCGGTCGATCGGCGAGTAATACGGAACCCAACGCTTTTGATAATAATGTTTATCGACGGCGACCGAAAAGACCGCTTCCGACGCTTCGTGAATCCGCCCGGACGCTTCGACGGCGTACTGCGCTCCATTGATAAAGTTCGGCGTTTCAACGGGTTGCGTCGCGGCGTTTTTCGACGTCAAGCGCAAGTTCGCGGCGCCGAAACGAAGCGCCAAGTCTTCTTCGCGAGCGAAAAGGGAGTCGTTCGTCGCGGAGTCGACGACGCCGGTCGCGAGGGGCAAAACGCGTTCGCCGACTTTCGGGAAGGTGCGGCAGGGGAACGAATCGTCGCGGAAAACGACGTCGCCGCGGAACGAAACGTCGCCGAGATAAAACTGTCTAGTGCGGTGATACGCAAGGACTTCGAGTCGATCGCCGTCGGCGTTGAAGACGAGATAACCTTGCGCTTCCCCTTGCGGGTCGACAAGCGCGAGACGGTGCGAAACGGCGTCGCGCGGCGCGGCGACGGTCCAATCTTTGCCGTCGACGACGAACCCGAGTTCGCCGGAAATTTGAACGTTAGTTTCGGCGTGCGTCATCGTAAGACGCGACGTCGCTTCGTTGAATTCGACGCTCCAAGCGCCGAGCGCAAGCAAAAAAGCCGCGACGACGTTTTGCATGGCGAGTCCTCCTAAAACGGGGTAAACGTTGCGAATGAAGTGTTGAAAAATAAAGGGTGGTATTGGCGAATGTTGCGCGGCGTCATAAACGCGAAAAGTTCCAACGAATATTGGCGGCGCTGTGTGGTTTTGATGAAAGATAGCGAACGGCGAGCGGACGCTTGCAAGACGAAATCGGCGGAAAGAAAGACGTTGACGCGGCGTCGTTTTTTGACGACGGCGCCGCGTCGCGTTTGTTGGCTGCGGTTACGCGGCGTCAATCCCAGCGGAGGCGGGACGCGTCGAAGACCGGGCCGTCGACGCAAGTGCGTTTGTAATCCCAAGTTCCGTCGTCCGTTTTCCAGTCGACGACGCAGGAGAAGCAGATCCCCAAACCGCAAGCCATCGGCGATTCGAGCGACGTCCAGCATTCGAAACCGCGCGCTTCCGAGTATTTCGCTAACGCGCGCAACATCGGGCTCGGGCCGCAGCAGAGGAGTTGGACTTCCGCCGGGTCGACGTCTTCCGGCAAGATTTCCGGCAACACGTCCGTTACAAAGCCCTTCGTTCCGGCGCTTCCGTCTTCCGTCGCGATGCGAACGTCGACGCCGAGCGCCTGAAATTCTTCGACGCAGCTCAAACGTTCCGCCGACCGCGCGCCGAAAACATACGTAATTTTCGGAGCGTTCGCCGGGTCTTTTTTCGCCGCTTCAAGTTGTTCCTTGATAAAGAGATAGAACGGCGCGTTTCCAACGCCGCCCGCGACCAAAACGAGGTTTTTCGGCGCCTTGTCGCGTTGCGCGACGCCCCAACCGTTCCCGAGCGGGCCCCAAAGGCGAATCGAGTCGCCCGGGCGAAGCGCCGTCAGCCGTTTCGTCCCTTTGCCGACGACCGCGTAAACGACTTCGACGCGGCCCGAAGTCTTGTCGGCGTCGTAAATTGCGAACGGTCGCCCGAGGAGCGGATCGTCGCCGGCGACAAGACGAAGCATAACGAACTTGCCGGACGCGACGCGGGCCGCAAACTCCGGCGCCTCGATCGTAATTTTCCAAGTCGAATCGGCGATTTGCCGGTTTTCGAGCGTCGTCCCGACGCCGGTCCAAACGTCTTTACGTTGAGTAATACAATCGTGCGACATGCCGATCTCCTTGCGTTTTAGTTGGTTGCGCTTTTGTTGTTAATCGGTGTAATATTCGTTGCGCGACGGCGAAAAATTTGTCGCGCGACGTCGCAAACAGGGCGACGCGACGTCGTCGGGAATCGCCGTTTTGCGTCGATATATATTAAGGGCGAAAAGGCGGAAAGTTTAGCGACCGCGTTTCGGGCCGGCGCCGCGTTTCGAACCGCCGCGGAAGTCGCCGTTCGGCTTGCGGTTAGCGTTGAACGACGGTTTGTCGCCAAAACGCTTTTTACCGCCGCGACGTTCGGACGCGTCGTCGTTGAAGCGGTCGCGTCCGCCTTCGCGCTCGGCGCGGTCGAATTTACGCGGCCCGATGGTGCGTTCCTCGGCGTCGTATTCTTCGCGGACGCGGCGACGGCGGGCGCTTCGTTCTTCGGAGCGAAATTCTTCGCGGAAATCCGGATTCGCTTCGCGGCGTCGCGACGGTTCGGCAAAGCGTTCGAAAGACGGGTCGAACTGTCGACGACGCGGCGTCGTTTCGGCGGCGGTTCTTTCGTTTGCAACGTCCTGTTGTTTAACGTTTTTTGATTTTTTCGGATCGTCTTCTTCCGGGGCGTTGCGCAACTCGATTTCGGAAATTTCGATCGGACGCAAACGCGGCTTCGTCGACGCGGCGTCGTTCGGCGTTCGTGCGACGCGGTAAAGTTCGGCGACTTCCTTCGAGTTGAGGCGGCGGAACTCGCCGGGCGCCATTTTGCCGAGCTTGATCGAACCGACTTGGACGCGTTGTAACTGCATCACCTTATGACCGAGGCGAGCGAGCATTCGGCGAATTTCGCGGTTTTTCCCTTCGGTGAGGGTGATTTCGAGAACGGAACTCAACTTATGGCGGGACTTAATAACGACGTCGTCCGCTTGGACGATCCCTTCGGCGATGTGGACGCCGCGTTTGAGGTCGCGAGCGAGTTCGTAATCGACGAGCCCGGCGACTTGCACCTTGTACTTTTTCGGCGTTTCGAAGCGCGGGTGAGCGAGGCGTTCCGCGAGCGCGCCGTCGTTGGTGAGAATGATGAGGCCTTCGCTGTTTTGGTCGAGGCGCCCGACCGGGAAGAGTCGGCCGAACTGTTCCGGGACAAAGTCGAGGACGCGGCGTCGCCCTTGCGGGTCGCTGTTGGTGCAAAGGGTGTTTTTCGGCTTGTTGAGCGCGATGTAAATCGGTTTCGCTTTCGGGAGCGCTTCGCCGTCGACGCGGATTCGCTGTTCGTGCGGGAAGACGCGGACGCCGAGTTCCGTAACGACGACGCCGTCGACTTCGACGCGACCGTCGGCGATGAGTTCCTCGCACTTGCGTCGGCTGCCGTACCCGGCCGCGGCGAGAACCTTTTGCAGACGGTGCCCGAGTTCTTCGGCGAGCGGATCGTCCGCGTCGACCGGTTTCGACTTTTTCACCGGAGCGTTCGCAAAAACGGAGTTGGCCGCGGCGCGCTCTTGGCGGGAATTAGATGTAAAACGCGGGCGACCGGGCTTCGGAGCGCGCGAGG
>JAFYVO010000431.1 GCA_017549085.1 Thermoguttaceae bacterium | reverse complement strand
GGGGTTGATCAGCGCGCGCCCGTCGTCTTGCAACTCGACGACGACGCGGTTCGAATCGGCGGCGCTTGCGTTCGTTTCCTCCGCTCCGACGGCGGTCGAGACGGCGCAACCGAAAACCGCGCTCAACAGAGCGACGGCGGCGAAACCGGCGTTTCTCATTTTCTCTCCTTTTCTCAATCGACGTATTTTACCAAAACGCGAACGACGCCGCGCTCTTTCGCGTCATTATCGCCGAAAACGCGCCAAAAGTCAAGGAAACGCCGCGCAAGAAAAGAAAAAGCCGCCGCGACTTTCGTCCCGACGGCGTTTTCGTTCGGCGTTCTTGCGCTCGCGTCAACCGGCGAACTGAACGAGGTAAACCGAATACGCGATTTGAGCGGCGACAAAAACCGCGCCTTCCCAACGTTGAATTTTACGTCCGGTGAAGCAGAACCAAGCGCAGAGCGCCGCCGCGCCGACCATAATCGGCATATCGACGCAAAGGGACTGCGCCGAAATCCCCATTCCGCCCGGAACGAGCAAAACCGTCCCGCCAAGAATCAGCAAAATGTTGCAAATGTTGCTCCCGACGACGTTTCCGAGCGCGACGTCGGTTTCGCCGCGCAAGGTCGCGATCGCCGAAACGGTCAACTCCGGAAGCGACGTGCCGAGCGCGACCAGCGTCAAACCGATAACCAACTCGCTGACGCCGATCGTTCGAGCGACCGTTACCGCGCCGCCGACGAAGAACTTCGCCCCGACGACGAGCAACGCCAACCCAAGCGCGACCGCCCCGAACGCGACCGCCCATTCGAGCGCCGCCGAACGCGTTTGCGCCGCCGTCGGCTCGACGGAAGTCGCGGTTTCGGTCGAAGTTTCGCCGGACGCGGCTTCGTCGCGCTTCGCTTGACGCACCGTCAGCCATTCGTAAAGAACGAACAGCCCCAGCAAGAGCGCGCCCGACCAACGCGGCAGGCAGTGCGTCCCGTCCGGACGAACGCAGAACGCCGCCAACGCCAACGGAAGGCAGCAAACCGCGAGCATCGTCGGGTTCTCGCGCTTCACCCTTTGACGCGACGCCGACAACGGTTTAATCAACGCGCAAACGCCGAGAATCAGCAACACGTTGCAAATATTGCTCACGACGGCGTTTCCGAGCGCGACGTCCGCGACGCCCGGGTTCTCCGGAGTCGCTTGCAACGCCGCCGAGAAAGAAACGGCCATCTCCGGCGCGCTCGTGCAGCACGCGACGACCGTCAGCCCGACGACCAGCGGCGAAATCTTCAACTTTTCGGCGATCTTCTTCGCGCCGCGCACCAACGACTCGCCCCCGGCGACCAACGCCGCCGCGCCGAGAACCACGTAAAATATCGACGTTAAAATCTCCATCGTCGTTCCTTTCGCAATATTTTTGTCGGCGCGCCGCCGTTTTCGCCGCCGTTAATTCGTTTCCGGAATAAAAAGCGAGTGAACCGCCGGAACGCTCGGGTCGAAGTCGGCGCAGTCGCTTCGGTTGTGCGACCCGCGCGTCTCCCGACGCTCCTTCGCGCCCGCGACGATCATTCGAGCGACGGTCAGCATGTTCTGCGTTTCCCAAGCGGAAATTTCCGAAAATTGTTTCGAGAAGAGAATTTTCGACCAATCGTCGAGCCGCCGCTCGGCTTCGGCCAACCCGTCTTCGTCGCGGACGACGCCGACGAGTCGCCACATCGCGCTTTTCAGCGAGTTGCGCACGTCGTCGACGTCGATCGTCGCGCTCGAACTCGACGGCAGGGGCGGATTTTCGAGCGGAAGCGCCCGGTATTCGTCGATCGTTTGGAGCGCGATTTCCCCGGCCAAGCGCCCGGTCGTCTCGCCGTACGCCAGCGCCTCGAGCAAACTGTTCGACGCCAAGCGGTTCGCGCCGTGCAGACCTCCGCTCGCGACCTCCCCGGCGGCCCAAAGCCCCTTCACCGTCGTTCGTCCGTTGCGGTCGGTCAAGACGCCCCCCATCGCGTAGTGGGCGCCCGGTCGCACCGGAATCCGATCTTTAGTAATATCGACGCCAAACTCGGCGCAGATCGCCGCGATCCCCGGGAAGCGTCCGCGAATCCAGTCGGCGTCCTTGCGGGTGATGTCGAGAAAAACGTTCGTCGAGTTCGTTTTCGCCATTTGACGCACGATCGAGCGGCTGACGACGTCGCGCGGCGCGAGCTCGCCCCGTTCGTCGTAATCGGTCATAAAGCGATAACCGGTCTTGTCGACGAGCCAAGCGCCTTCGCCGCGCATCGCTTCGGTGATAAGGCTGCGGCTTCCGCCGGCGATGTAGAGGACGGTCGGGTGAAATTGGACGAACTCCAAGTCGCGGCAGACCGCCCCGGCGCGATACGCCATCGCGACGCCGTCCCCGCACGCGATCGCCGGGTTCGTCGTTTCGCGATAAATTTGCCCGAAACCGCCGGTCGCGAGAATCGTTTGCTTCGCCCAAATCAACTCGGTTTCGCGCTCTTTTTCCCAATAGACGACCGCGCCGCGGCAGAAGCCGTCGTAAGTGAGCAGGTCGAGCGCGAAGGTGTTTTCCCAAACGCGAATATTCGGACGGCGCTTGACTTCCTCGGCGGCGGCGCGAATGATTTCGGCCCCGGTCGAGTCGCCGTTGGCGTGCAGGACGCGAAAATGGTCGTGCCCCCCCTCGCGACCGAGCAAAACTTCGCCGTTTTCGTCGCGGTCGAACCGAGCGCCGTATTCCATCAACTTGCGAACGCCCGCCGGGCCGCTGCGAACGACGAACTCGACCGTTTCGCGGTCGCAAAGTTCGCCCCCCGCGATCAGCGTGTCCTTGACGTGGTTCTCGAACTTGTCGTCCGGAACGTCCCAAACGGTCGCGATCCCGCCCTGCGCCTTAACGCTGTTCGAGTTCGTCAGCCCGGCCTTGCAGACGACCAGCACCGTCAACGACGGATCGACCGAAAGCGCCGCGGTCAGCCCCGCCAACCCGCCGCCGATCACCAACACGTCGGCGAAAAAGTGCGGATGAAGTTTCGCGTGGAAAGGCGCCAAGTAGCGCGGCGTCTTCGGAAGTCGAATTTCTCGCGACCCGTTTTGGGCGGTCGTCATTGTTTCCTAACTCCTTGAACTCAAAAAATGAAAAATCGAGCGCCGAAATCGTTTCGGCGCTCGTTTTACGCAACGTTGTTCGTCGACGGTTCGTTTACTTCTTTTCGCTGTGATCGACCGCTTGATCGTGGCAATCGTTACAACTCATCTTGGCGATGACGTCGGAATTTTTCTTCCCTTTGCCGTGGCAAGAGTAGCACGTCGCGCCCGGTTCTTGACGTTTAAACGTAACGACCGGCGCGGCGTCGGCGGCGATTCCGGGCGCGGCGTTCAGGTTCAGCAGCTCCGCCGTCTTGCGCGCGACGTCCGCCGACATCCGCGTGCAACGCTCCGTGCGCTCCGGCGAGTCGGTCCGTTTTTGCGCGAGCGACGACCATTTGCCGCTCGAAACGTGGCAAAGGAGCGAGCCGGAAATCGTTTGCGGCATCGGGCCAAAATCGTCGTTCGCCGGTTTATAAATCGGGAACATCGTTTGCTCGTAGTAGTTCGCGATCTCGTCGCAAAGGGCCTTGCGCTTGTTCGAGTCGGCGACGAAAAGCGAAATCGCCGCCATCGCGCCGTTGAGCGAACCGCAGAGCGTGCCCCAGTCGTTCGCGCCGCCGGTGCCGTACTTCATCATATAATAGGGGAAGTGGAGAATCGGCGCCGCCGCGATCGGGTCGGTCTTTTCCAAAACGAGCCCGACGTTGTACACGATCCCGTAAAACGTCGTGTACATGCAACGCCCGACTTTGTAATTTTCGTAAGCCGTGTCGGCGACTTTTTGCGGGTCGACGATGCGTATTTCCAAAACTCGCCCGCTTCCGCTTTCTCGGCGGCGAACGCGCTCAACGAACCTCCGGCGAAGAACGTTCCGGCGGCCAATCCGGCAAAACGCATCGCGTCCCGACGATTCATTCCGTTCGACATATGATCCTCCGTCTTTCGCTTTCCGCGCCGTCTCTTTCGCCGCTTCGCTTCGTTCGAGAATCGAGCCGAGCGTTCGAAAACCGCGCGAAAAACCTTTCGTTTCGTTTTAAAAAATTTCTTGTCCTAACTAAAGTATAGCGCTTCTTGCGCGAGAAAAAAGGGGCGACGCGACGCGAACCTTCCATTTTTCTATATTTCTTGTCAAAAAACGACCTCCTCTCCGCCGCGATATTTCTTTATATAATATTGACGGCGCCCATTATTAATGGTAGGACGCGACGAAAGGCGTTTTCGTCAAAAAAACGAAACGGCGAAACGCGTCCGCTCTTGAAAAAACGACGAGATATGATAAGATAAAGCTAATATAACGTTCGACGGAATTATACTTGTTAATTCGTCCCGTCGCTAGCGAGCGCCCCTTGCGGCGAACGTTGCGCGCCGTCCGTCGACGAAGCGAAGCGTCAAGGAACGCGCTTATGAATATCGAAACTTTTAGAATTTTCTGCGACGTCGTTCACTACCAAAGTTTCTCGCGCGGCGCCGAGGCGAACAACATCAGCCAATCCGCGGCGACGCAGTCGATTCACCGCCTCGAAAAGCAAATCGGCGCTCAACTCGTCGACCGCACGAAACGCCCGTTCGTCTTGACGCAAGAAGGCCAAATCTGTTACGAAGGTTTCCGCGAAATTCTCGAAACCTACGACTCCGTCGCCACTCGCGTTCAATCTCTTTATCAGCAAGGGGGCGGCACGATTCACGTCGCGGCGATTTACTCGGTCGGCTTGCACGATATGAGCAAGTGCATGCGCGAGTTTATGAAAGAGTGCCCGAAAACGAAAATTCGGCTCGAATTTCTTCACCCGTCGAAAGTTTACCAAGCCGTCCTCAACTCCGAAGCGGACTTGGGGATCGTTTCGTATCCGACCACGTCGCCGGAGCTGAACGTCATCCCGCTCCGTTCGGAAGAGATGGTCGTCGTCGCGCCGCCGAATCATCCGCTGGCCAAGGAAAAGACGCTGACGCTCGAACAACTGCAAAACGTCGAGTACGTCGCCTTCGACCGCGACCTTTTCATCCGCAAGGAAACCGACCGTTATATGCGCCAACGCGGCGTTCACGTCGACGTCGCGATGGAGTTCGACAACATCGAAACGATCAAACAGGCGATCGAAGTCGGCGTCGGCGTCAGCAT
>JAFYVO010000430.1 GCA_017549085.1 Thermoguttaceae bacterium | reverse complement strand
ATAAAGGAACGTTAAATTGACTTTAATCCCTTACGTCGTCGAAAAGAACGGTCGCGACGAGCGAGCGATGGACGTTTACAGCCGCCTTTTGAAAGACCGCATCGTCTTTTTGGGCTCGCAAGTGAACGACGCGGTCGCGAATTCGATCGTCGCGCAACTCCTTTTCTTGCAATCGGAAGACCCGGAAGCGGATATTCACTTGTATATTAACTCCCCGGGCGGCAGCGTTACCGCCGGTCTCGCGATTTACGACACGATGCAATACATCAGTTGCGACGTCGCGACTTACTGCATCGGCCAATGCGCGTCGATGGGGGCGGTTCTCCTGACCGCGGGCGCCGCCGGGAAACGGTTCGCGCTTCCGAACTCCCGAGTGATGATTCACCAACCGTTGGCCGGAATGGAAGGCACCGCCGAGGAAATCCTCATTCACGCGAAAGAATTTCGTTTGATTAAAGAAAAACTGAACGGTATTCTTTGCAAACACGCCGGGCGTTCGCTCGACGAAATTGAGCGCGACACGGATCGCGACAACTTTATGTCGGCGGAAGAAGCGAAGGCGTACGGGCTCGTCGACCAAGTCGTCGAAAGTATGACGTTGAAAAAGTAAGAACGCTTTCCGTTTAACGAACGGGCGTTTGAAAAGGCGGCGCGTCTTCGGGACGCGTCGCTTTTTTTCTTGCGGCGACGGCGTTGCGCCTCGTCGAACGGCTAAAATAGCGTTATTGCGCAAAATAGGGGGAATAAAAACGCGAAAAGAAAGGGGCGAAACGGAATTTTTTAACGAAATTGTCGTTGAAACGAACGCGAAAATTTGTTAAACTCCGCCCAAATTGTCGGAGCGCGTCGCGTTTCGTCGGCGTTTGCGTCGACCGGAATGAGCGGCGAGCGAAAACGACGGAATTTTGGGAAGGAATATCGAACGATGAAGTTCTTTTTACACGCGGTAACGAAAAAGGCGACGCGTTGGAACGGCGAGTCGCGACGGTTGCGTTGGCGAGCCGCGTTAAGCGTCGCGTTGGCGGCGCTTTGCGTCGTCGGCTGCGTCGGGCGCAAACAGTACGCGATCAACGAGGCGATCCTTATCAGCGAACGACGGCAGCTCGAAGACGAGATTTATCGGCTCCAGTTCGAACTGCGCGACGCGCTCGAAGAGAACGAGCGTTTGCGTCAAGAGGCGGGGGGCGCCGCGGGAACGAACCGACCGGCTTCGCGAGCGAGAGCGAACGACGCGTTTTTCCCGGGGCTCGACGCGACGCAAACTCGACGGCAAACGACCGGCGGCGTTCAACGGGTCCAAACGACTTCGGCGGAGGACGCTCGTTCCGCTCGACCGACGATGCGAACCGATCTCGCGCCGCAACGCGCCGACTCCGCGCCCGCGACCGGCGAAGCGGTCGAAACGCTCCCCGATTACGTTCCGATTCCGGTTACGTCGACGCGCCCCGGCGCCGCGCGAACGCAAGCGGTTAACGGCGTCCGAACCGCGCAAAACGTCGGGAAACCGCTCGGCGTTCGGCGCGAACTGAACGGCGGCGTCGCGCCGGTCGCCGCTTCGACCGCTCCGCAAGCGAACGCCGGCAACGTCGTTTCTTCCGTTTTTGTCGACGCGCCGTCGAGCAAGGAAAAGACGCCGAGCGCCGCTTGGTCGCCGTTGGCGCAATAACGACGCGTCGGAGCGCCGAAAACGATAAAACGCTCAAAATGAACTTTCGTCGACTTTAAGTCGTCTTTTACGTCCGCTTTTGCGGGCGTTTTTTTTTTGCGCGCGCCGCCAAGTTCCCTAAACCGCTTATTTTGCCAAAAGCGCTTAACTTGCGTCGACGGACGCTAAGAAAACCCCCTATTTTATCAATTGGGCGACCGCGTCGAGCGCGACGGTTGGCGAAACGAGGAAAACGGGGAAGACGGCGCGGAAAGAGGGGAACGCGTTGAGAAACGGGATTGCGTAACTTGGAAAAAATAAAGAGTTGGCGAGACTTCGCGGTAACGTTTTTTTTCGTTTTTTTTGAAGAGAATGCGCGTTAAAGCGGGCGTTTTCTCTTGCTTTGAAGCGAAAAGCCGGGTATGATTCGTTTGTTTCGGGAAAGCCGCAAAGCGCGGAAAATCGACGTATTCGGCCCTCTCCGCGTCGCGACTTGGGAAAACCTTGCCGTCGACGCGCTCGGCCCGCTTTTGTTTTTTTAAAAAAGACTTAAAATAAGAAAGAAAATTGACAAACGCCGCGACGGCGCGCAAGCGTCGCGACGTTCTCAACGCTTCGACTCCAACGCCGATTCGCCGCTTAATAGGAGCCGCTCGTGCTCGACGGCGAAACGGCGAATGGTCGCGACGTTGAAAAGAGCGCGCCCGACGAACGGACGCGCCGACTCCTTAACAGGAACGCAATATCGATGAAAAAAGATTTTTTTAAAGAATACGGTTTTCGGATCGTGTTTGTCGTCGTTTTCCTCCTCTCCTTCGTTTGGATGGGGACGAAACAGACGCTCAAAAGCAATTCGAACTCGGTCGAGGCTTGGCTCCCGGCGAACTTCAACGAAACGCGGGACTATCAATGGTATTTGAACCTTTTCCCGTTCGAAAGTTACGTCGTCGTCAGTTGGGAAGGGTGCGAAATCGGAGACGACCGTATCGAGCTTTTCGCGCAAAAGTTGGTTCCGGCGCAAACGATCGACAACTTTTCGCTCGCTCCGTCGACCGCCGATATTAAGGCCGATCTTGAACTCGCCGAAACGCCCGAGGAAGCGAAAGAAGCGTTGCGCGAACTCGTCGGCGGCGAAAAGAACGCGTCGACCGAAGCCCTCGTCGACGCGTCCGGCGCCGATTTGCCCGCGAACGCGGAAGAGAAAGTCGTCGCGAACGAAAATT
>JAFYVO010000429.1 GCA_017549085.1 Thermoguttaceae bacterium | reverse complement strand
CCGAAATCTTGGTCGAAGGAAGACCTCGAACTGTTGCAAAAACTCGACTCCGACGTTCCGAACGTTCGCGAGAAACTGCAGTTTTAGCGCGAAAATGAACGATCGCGTCGACGTCGAACGGCGGAAATCGCGCCGCGTCGCTTAAAAGGAAAACGGCGCGGCGTTTGTTTTGAGCGTCCTCGTTGAATTGAGACGGCGGCGTTGGCTTTTAAGGTCGAATCTTTTTTGAAACGGCGGCGTCGAGTCGTCGAGGGAAGCGGAGGAACGTTTGTCGTCGTTGTTTGACGCTTCGGAGCGCGAAAACCGAATGCGAGCGCTCCCGTTGGCCGCGCGAATGCGGCCGCGTCGGTTGGCGGAGTTTGTCGGTCAGGAGAGTTTTCTCGGCGAAGGGAAGTTGTTGCGTCGCCTCTTGAAAGCCGACCGTCTCGGTTCCGCGATCTTTTACGGCCCGCCCGGCGTCGGCAAAACGACGCTCGCTTACCTCTTGGCGAAGGAGAGCCGCTGTGTTTTCCGTCAGTTGAGCGCGGTTTCGGACGGCGTGAAGCAGTTGCGCGAAACGCTGATTCAAGCCCGCGAACGCCTTTCGGTCTCCGCGACGCGAACGATTCTCTTCATCGACGAAATTCACCGCTTCAACAAAGCGCAACAAGACGTTTTGCTCCCGGAGGTCGAGCAGGGCGTCGTCGCGCTGATCGGGGCGACGACGGAGAATCCGTTTTTTACCGTCAACAACGCGCTTTTGAGCCGAAGTCGCGTTTTCCAATTCGAACCGCTTTCGGAGGAAAACGTCAAGACGCTTCTGCGTCGCGCCGCGACCGACCGCGAACGGGGCCTCGGCGCCTATCCGATCGAGTTGCGGGAAGACGCGCTCGATTACGTCGCGGCGATCTGCGACGGCGACGCTCGCCGGGCGCTTTCGGCGTTGGAAGTCGCCGTCCTTTCGTCCCTCGGGGAAGCGGACCCGAACGCGCCGTTCGACGCGCCGGCGATTCCGAGCGAGCCTATCGTCTTTACTAAAGAGTTGGCGGCGGAGTCGGTGCAGCGGCGAACGGTCGCTTACGACCGCGACGGCGACTCGCATTACGACGCGATCAGCGCGCTCATCAAGAGCGTCCGAGGAAGCGACCCCGACGCCGCGATCTATTGGCTCGCGAAGATGCTCGAAGGGGGCGAGGACGTCCGCTTTTTGGCGCGCCGACTCGTTATTTTGGCGAGCGAAGACGTCGGAAACGCCGACCCGAGCGCGCTCCCGTTGGCGGTCGCGACCGCGACCGCCTGCGAGATGGTCGGGCTCCCGGAATGCAAGCTGAATTTAGCGCAAACGGTCGCTTATTTGGCTTGCGCGCCAAAATCGAACGCGGCGACGACGGCGATCTTCGAGGCGATCGACGACGTTCGCTCCGGACGGATTTTGCCCGTTCCGAAGGCGCTCCGCGACGCGCATTTCCGGGGCGCGAAGGAGTTGGGGCACGTCGGCTACCAATACGCGCACGACGCTCCGGGCGCGATCGCGGCGCAAGATTATTTGGGCGTCGAACGGGAGTATTACCGTCCGACCGACCGCGGCGCCGAGAAGGAAATCGGCGAGCGGCTCGAAAAAATTCGCGCGATTCTCAAAACGGCGAAAACTCCCGAAAAACCGGCGAAAGCGCCGTTGGAAAAGTCGCCGAAATCGATAAAGTTAAGCCGCGGCGAAGAACGCGACGACGCGGCCCCGTTTTGAGCGTCGCGGCGTCGAACGGCGTCGAGCGTTCGCAATATTCCGAATATGCGAATTGACGCGAAGAAAGTCGGAATATTTTTCGACAAATTTCCGATTTTGGGAGAATATCGTTGACGCCGACGGGCGATTTATTTAAAATCGATAATAGGCGCGATTGCGCCTTCGAAGCGTCGGGCGCGCTCCTTAAATAACGAAGGAGCCGAACGGCGAGCGAGATTGAACAAAAAATTTCGACGGCTGGGCGACCGTTCAAGCGCCGACGCGCCGTCGCGCCGGCGTCGCGAGACGTCGTCGGGAGCGTTCGTTATTCCGGCTTGCAGCCGCGGAAGGAAAGGCCTTACACATGCGAAATCAGCAGGGCGTCGTCATCACCCTCATCGTATTCATCGTCTTGGCGTTGATACTGGGCGTAACGACCTATTTCGGTTTTAAAGGGTTGTCGGAGACTAAGCAAGAACTGGCGCAAGTTCAAGACCAACTTAAGAGCGCGACGAGCGACAACTCGAGTTGGGCCGCCGGTTTCAAAAAGGTGAAAGACGTCGCCGGCGTCGCCGGTTTGGGCGACGGACACGCCGACCTCGCCGCGCTCGCCGACAAAATGACCGAACGCGTCAAAGCGTTGGACGTCAACGCCGGCGCGTTCCAAGAATCGGGTAAAGCCGCGGTCGTCGCGACGACTTACGAAGACGCTCTCGCTCGCCTCGCCGCGAACCTCAAACAAAAGAACGGCGAACTCGTCGTCGCGCAAAACGCCGTCGCCGCCGCCGAAGCCGCGATGAACGCCGAAGTCGAAAAATCGGCCGCGCAAAAGAAAGCGTTCGACGACACGGTCGCCCAACTCCAAGCCGGACATAAAAAAGACCTCGACGCCGCGCGCGCCAGCTACGCCGAATTGACCGCCAGCTTCAACAAGCAAACGCAAGAAGTCGACGCGGTTAAATCGCAAGCGAAAGACGCGATCGCGACCGCGAAACAAGAAACGGCCGACTACAAAGAAACCGCGACGAAGTTCGCCGAAATCAACGCCGACCTCGCGGAACGCATCGACCAACTCTCGAACGCCGAATTCGAACGCGCCGACGCGCAAGTCGTTTACGCCGACCAAGCGAATAAAGTCGTTCGTTTGAACGTCGGGACCGACGACGGTATTCGTCCGTTGACGACCTTCAACGTCTTCCCGTCCGACGCGATCGACGTCGGCGGCGCGAAGGCGAAGGGGAGCGTCCAAGTCGTCGCCGCCATCGGCCCGCACGAATGCGAAGCGCGCATCCTCGAAGACGAAATGTCGTCCCCGATTATGGCCGGCGACCTCGTTTACACGCCCCTTTGGCGTCCGGGCGAAGCGGTTCGTTACGCGCTCGACTACAATCTCGACATTAACGGCGACGACCGTTCCGACCTCGACGAAATCATCGGCTTGATTCAACTGGCCGGCGGCGAAGTCGCGGCGTACCTCGACGCGGACGGCAAAGAAGTCGGCGCGATCGACTCCGGCGTCTATCGCCTCGTCGTTTCGGAAGAGGAAATCGTCGACGTCTTGAAGAAAGACGCTTCGCTTGACCAAGCGACGAAAGATCAAATCCTGCAAACGCGCGAAGGTTTCCTTGATTCGGCGAAGAAGAACGGCGTCCGCACGATGACGCTGAGCGACTTCCTCGTCCGCGTCGGTTACAAGAAAGCGGCGCAAGTTACTCGGTTCAAGGAAAGCGGCGGCGTTACGACGCTTGAAAACGGCGTCCCCGCGACGACGGTTTCCGATACTCCGGTCGCGCCGATTTACACCGGAACCGACGAACCGGCGCCGCGCTCCCCGGGCATTGTCGCGCCGACGTACGTCCCGGGCGCCGAAGCCGCTCCGGTTTCGGAAGGGAAAACGTCCGACTACTTCTTCCGCCAACGCGCGCCGAAAAGCAACTGATTCGCGCCGTTGACGCTCCGCGTCGGCAGTAATTGAGAACCCGTTTCCGTTTCTTTGACGGAAACGGGTTTTTTGCGCGGTCGACCGAGCGTTCCGAACGCGGACGGCGGCGAGAAAAGTTGAAAAATGGCGCAAGTTGAGGGGCGCGGCTGGACGATTCATTAGAGTCGTCGAGCGGCGAGCGTTTGAAGAGAAAAGCGATTTCAGGCTCCAACTGTTAAACGAAACGACCTTGAGAAGGGGGAAGAGCGTATGGATTGGGACGCGATTAAAATTCTGTTTTTGGCGGTCGTGCAGGGGATCGGCGAATTTCTTCCGATCAGTTCTTCCGGACACCTGACGGTGTTAGGGAATATGCTTTTCCGCGATTCGGCGATTTTCGACGAAGAGAAAATGTTTACGCTGAACATTTTGCTGCACGCCGGAACGTTGGGCGCGGTGTTGATTTATTTTTGGCGCTCGATTTACGAAGCGTTTTGTAAAACGCCGCGCACGCTGGGGCTGATCGTCGTCGGGACAATTCCGACGGTCGCGATCGGTTTGGCGATGAAAAAGTTCGCCGACCCGCTTTTGGACAGCCCGAAAGTCGCAGGTTTTTGCTTTATCGTTACCGGGATTCTCCTCTTGACGTTGGTTCGCGGGAAGAAAAAGACGGCGCAGGAAGAATATCTCGAAAAAGCCGAACGTTTGCAAGCGGAGGAAGACGGGGAGACGAACGCGTTCACCGACGGCAAAACGCTCGCGCAAACCTCTTGGCTCGACGCGCTTTTTATCGGTTTCGTTCAAGGGTGCGCGGTTCTTCCGGGGATTTCGCGGAGCGGTTCGACGATCGCCGGCGGCGTGTTGCGCGGACTTTCGCGAGAAACGGCGGCGACCTATTCCTTCCTGTTGTCGATTCCGGTGATCGCCGGGGGCGCGCTCCTCGAAATCGTCGATATGATCGGCGATTACAAAGAAGCGGGCAAATCGCTCGATCTGCAAAACGATCCGCGGTTGGCGCTTTATTTGTTGGGCGCGGCGGTTAGTTTCGGCGTCGGGTTAGTCGCGTTGATCTACCTGATGCGTTGGCTCAAGGCCGGAAAGTTGCATTATTTTGCTTATTGGCTCTTTGTGTTCGGGCCGTTTACGATTCTTTGGTCGTTTTGGCCGGAGATTTCGGCGCTCTTGGGCGTTCGTTGACGCGTCCTGAACGAAAAGACGGAAGAAAAAGGGACCAAAACGAGTTTTTTTCGGTCGCGGCCCGTTTTCAAACGAGCGAAAAACGATTATAATTGACCCGTAAGACGCGCGGCAAGGCGCAAAAAGCCGATTCGCGGTCAGCAAAACGTTGAAACGTAAAAGCGCGTCGCTAGGGCAACGATTTTTATTGATTAAGGAAACAAGAATGGAAGTTTTGGTCGTCGGTAGCGGCGGACGCGAACACGCGTTGGCTTGGAAATTAGCGCAGAGCCCGAAAGTTAGCAAAGTTTACGTCGCGCCGGGGAACGCCGGAACGGCTCGGGAAGCGAAGACGGAAAACGTCGCGATCGGCGAAAAAGATTTCCCGGCGTTGATCGCGTTCGCGAAGGAAAAGAAGGTCGCCTTTACGGTCGTCGGGCCGGAAGCGCCCCTTTCGGCCGGGTTGGTCGACGCGTTCGAAGCGGAAGGCTTGAAGGCGTTCGGCCCGAACAAAAAAGCGGCGCGCCTCGAAGGAAGCAAAGTCTTCTGCAAAGAAGTCTTGAACAAAGCGCTCGTTCCGACGGCGCGCAGTCAAACGTTCGACAACGTCCGCGACGCGATGAACTTCATTTACTCCGGTCGCGAATCGCAATTCGTCGTTAAGGCGGACGGCTTGGCCGCGGGGAAGGGCGTCGTCGTTTGCGACAATAAAGACGAAGCCGTCGAAGCGGTCAAGCGTATTGCCGAAGACCGCGAATTCGGCGACGCCGGCGCGCGTTTCCTGATCGAAGAACGCTTAACCGGCCAAGAAGCGAGCGTCTTGGCGATCACCGACGGGCGTACGATCGTTACGCTTCAACCGGCGCAAGACCATAAAGCCGCTTACGACGGCGACAAAGGCCCGAACACCGGCGGGATGGGCGCCTACTGCCCCGCGTCGCTCGTCGACGACCGTAAACTCCACTGGATCGAAGAAAAGGTTCTCGTTCCGACCGTCTTCACCTTAAACCGTATGGACACGCCGTTTAAGGGTGTTCTCTACGCCGGGTTGATGATGACGCCGCAGGGCCCGCGCGTCCTCGAATACAACGCTCGTTTCGGCGACCCGGAATGCCAACCGCTGATGTTCCGCTTGAAAACCGACTTGGTCGACGTCCTCTCCGCGGCGATCGACGAACGCTTGGCGACCCTCGAACCGCTCGAATGGGAAACGCGCGCCGCCGTTTGCGTCGTGATGGCGAGCGAAGGTTACCCGGGCTCTTACGTCAAGGGGCATAAGATTTCCGGCCTTGAAGAAGCCGCGAAACTTCCGGACGTCAAAGTCTTCCACGCCGGGACGAAACTTGGCGAAAACGGCGAAGTTTTGACGAACGGCGGGCGCGTTCTCGACGTCGTCGCGTTGGGCGACACCGTCGCCGAAGCGAAACGCAAGGCGTACGAAGCCGTTTCGAAAATCTCTTGGCAAGGCTCCTGGTATCGAACCGACGTCGCCGACAAAGAGATCGCCGCGACGACGGGCAAATAACGCGTCTTTCCATCTTTCGTCGCCGACGTTTTAAGCGCGTCGGCGGCGAAGCGGAAACGCGTCGACGGCTGAATGGAGAGATTGGGTGAAATAAATCGAGAAAGCAAGGAGAAGAAAGATGATCGAAGCGCTCGAACGCGCCGTCCCGACTTGGGATTATCCGGAATATAAGGGCGAAGAGGTCGCGCTCTTCATTCCTTGTTTCGTCGACCAATTTTTTCCGGAAGCGGGCGTCGCGACCGTCAAAATCTTGGAGAAGTTGAATATTCCGATCGTTTACCCGGAAGACCAAACGTGTTGCGGACAAGCGGCGTTCAACTCCGGTTATTGGGACGACGCTCGCAAGGTGATGGCGCAATTCGGGCGCGTTTTCGAAAAATATCGCTGGATCGTAACGCCGTCGTCCGCCTGCGCCGCGATGTGCCGCGTCTTCTTTAAGGAAGCCGACCCCGCTTCCCCGGCGGTCGCGGTCGGCGCGCGCGTTTTCGAGTTGTCGGAATTTCTCGTCGACGTTCTGAAAAAGACCGACTTTGGCGCGCGTTTCCCGCAAAAAGTCGCGATGCATATCGGGTGTCACGGTCGCCGCGAACTTGGGATCGCTCGCGCCGCGCAAACGCTGATCGACAACGTTCGCGACTTGGAGTACGTCGCGATTCCGAACGTCGAGGAGTGTTGCGGGTTCGGCGGGACGTTCAGCGTCAAGATGCCCGGCACGTCGTTGGCGATGGGAAACAAGAAAATCGAAAATATCCGCAAAGTTTACCGCGAAGGCGTTCGTTGCATTGCGACGACCGACTTGAGTTGCGCGATGCACTTTGGCGGAATGATGCGTCGCGACCCCGAGTTGAAGTCGCTCCAAATTCGCTATCTTGCCGAGCTTCTCGTCGACTAAGGAGCGTTTAACCGCGACGAGGCAAAGTCGGTGGAAAGTCGGCAAGTTGGGATGTTTGGGTAAGTTGAGCGAGACGGGAAGATTAGCGAAACGACGAGGCGCGGCAAAATGGAGAAAGCGGAAGAGAGGACGTCGGAGCGAACGTCGAGCCGTTGGATCGATTTGACGCGCCCGCTTTGCGAAGGGATTCCGGTTTATCCCGGCGACCCGTTGTTCCAAGCGCGCCCGTTCGCCGAGCATACGACGGACGGTTTTCGCGGAACGCGTTGGGCGTTCGGCTCGCATACCGGAACGCATTTGGACGCGCCGTTCCATTACTTTGTCGACGGCGAGACGCTCGACTCTTTTTCGGTCGATTTTTTCGTCGGCGACGCGGCGGTTCTCGACTTGCGCTCGACGGTCGGCGTCGGCTCGGAGCGTTTCGCGGCGCCGCGGCGCGTCGGGCGTCCCGTTTTGATCGAACCGTCCGATTTGGAGCCGTTCGAACCGATTTTCGACGCGGTTCCGTTCGTTTTTTTGCGCGTCGGTTGGGCGGAGCGGTTCGGGCGCGCCGACTTTTACAACGCGTTTCCGTCGCTGACGCCGGAGACCGCCGACTGGCTGGCCGATTTCCCGAAATTGCGGATTCTTGGGCTCGAAACGCCGTCGTTGGTCGCGTTTCCGACCGACGGTTTGAACGTCGCGGACGTTTCGTCGCCGACGTCGGCCGCTTCCGCCGCCGACCGGTTGCGTTCGTTCGACCCGGAATTTTTGCCGGACGCGTTCCCGACGGAGCCGCCGTCTTCTTCGCTTGAAACGAAGTTTTCGGAGGAAAACGGAACGGACGGGGCTGTTGCCGCCGACGCCGACGCGGAGCCGGGCGCGCCGCTCGCCGACGCGGAATTTTGCGCCGACGCGGAGTGTCATCGGATTTTGCTCGGGCGTCGTCCGCCGATTTTGCTCTTGGAGGGGCTCGTTTCGTTGGAGCGGCTCCCCGCGTTCGCGCCGCCGAGCGAACCGGGGGAGCGCGTCGATTTTGACGCGGCGAAGACGTTCGAAACGGTCGTTTTTCCGCTCTTGATCGAACGGAGCGACGGCTGTCCGGCGCGGGTCGCGACGCGGTTGCGTTCCGTCGCGGCCCCGGGCGCCCAACGTTAAAACGCCGTTCCGCGCTCGGTCGTCCAACGTCAAAACGCCGTTCCGCGGCGCGGGCGACAAGCGGACGCGTCGGAGACCGGCGAACCGGGCGACGAACGTTAATCCCCGCTTCGCGAACCGAGCGACAAGCGTTAAAAGCCCGTTTCGCGAACCGGGGACGAACGTTAAATTCGGCGGTTTGCGCAAGTTTTGCGGCGCTTGGCGTCGTTATTTCCTTATTTCCTCTTCTTTTTCTCGACGAAACGAGGTTCCGATGGATTGGACGTCTCGAAGTTTTCTTCCGCGCCGTTTTCGCCGAATCGCGGCCCCTGTATATTGAAAGTATGAACCCACAAGAAATGGCTGATTTGGGAAAGCCAAAAAACTATAAAGAATTCTACGACAACATGACGTCAATTTATAAAAAGAGACTTAAAACAGGACCCCTTG
>JAFYVO010000428.1 GCA_017549085.1 Thermoguttaceae bacterium | reverse complement strand
TCGTCGGCGTTTTATACGTCGACGTTTCACGACGTCGCAACGACTGGGAACGCGTTGACGCCGCGTCGCCGTCTTCCCCCTCCGTTTCCGGCGACGCTTCCGGCGCGTTAAACGCAACTCCTTTAATTTCAAAGGTTTCCGACGAACCAAACTCCCAGCCGAGCGAAGTTTTTTTCACGCCGTCCCACGACGCCGCGCCGCCCGAAACGCCGATCTTCATCGACGCTGATTCCGGTTCGCGCCCCTTCGAAATTTACGCGACCGAAGACGGTTCGGCCCCTCCCCCCGAAACGCCCTTCGACGCCGACGAGCGCGCCTTGAAAAAGCTGACGCTCGACCACTTAAAGCTAATGATCGCAATCGGTTGCCAAGCGGCGTTGGCGATCGAAGACGCGCAATATTACGCCGGATTGGCGCAAGCGGAACGGCTCGCGGCGATCGGTCAAACGGTCGCGGCGCTCTCGCATCACATCAAA
This sequence comes from Thermoguttaceae bacterium, assembly GCA_017549085.1. Classification (GTDB taxonomy): domain Bacteria; phylum Planctomycetota; class Planctomycetia; order Pirellulales; family Thermoguttaceae; genus RUG369. The sequence goes on along the minus strand of JAFYVO010000428.1, from coordinate 3,344 downwards.
AACATCCTGCAGGGTATCCGCGGCGGCAGTTACCTCATCGACGCGGGCCTCAAAGATCACGACGAAAACCTCGTCGCAAAGGGGTGGCGCATCGTCGAAAAAAATCAAACGAAAATCTCCGATCTCGTCCTCGATATGTTGACGTTCAGCAAGGAACGCGTTCCCGTTTGGTCGTTTGCCGATTTTAACGAGGTGATGGAGGACGTCGTCGAACTGACGCGCGGTCGAGCGGACGACTTGGACGTCGAACTCGTTTTTCACCCGGACGCGTCGATTCCCCGCTTCTATTTCGACAAAGAGCAAATTCACCGCGCCGTCGTCAACTTGATCGGCAACGCGATCGAAGCGTCGAAAGATTACGACCCGGACGCCCCGCCGCGACGCCGCGCCGCATCCGATTCTTCGTCGAAACCAGCCGACGCAAACGCCGACGACGCAAGCGCTTCCAACGTCGTTGAAACGTCGAACGAGACCGAATTTCCCCGCTTTCCCCGCGGTCGCGTCGAAGTGCGCGCTCGTTTCGACGCCGACGCCAAACGCGTTTTCGTCATCGTCGACGACGTCGGCCCCGGCGTCCCCCCCGCCGCCCGCGACGCGATTTTTCGCCCCTTCGCGTCGAAAAACAAAAGCGGCGGCACCGGCCTCGGGCTCCCGGTAACGCAAAAAATCGTTCGCGAACACCAAGGAAAAATCGTCGTCGACGATTCCCCGCTCGGCGGCGCGCGCTTCGTCGTCGAGCTTCCGCTCGTTCTCGAAAAGAAACAGGACGACGAATCCGACATTTTTTAACGCCGTTTGACGCGACGTCGCTTGACGCCGTCCCAATTTAAGCGGCGCAACCTGTCGTTTCGTCGACGTTTACGACGTCTTCCTTTCATCGCCCGTTCCCCCTCAATCGCAAGGAGCCGCTTATGACGCAACCTCCGCAACCGCCCGCGCCCGTCCCCGGCGACGGAGGCGCGCGTTCGCCGATCAAAACCCTTTCGGAACTCGAAATCGGACTCGAAGCCGACTGTTTCGTTCTCTTAGCGGAAAAGGAGAAACTCCGCACCAAAGACGGAAAACCTTATTTTAAAACGGTTTTCCGCGACAAATGGCGCGAAATCCAAACGCCGATCTGGAGCGACGCCCCCTTTTTCGACGAATGCGACAAGGAGTGGCAAACCGGCAAGTTTTATAAGATTCGGGCGGTTTTGCGCGAATCCGGATTCGGATACGGCCCAAAATTCGAGCTGCGCCGCGTCCGCGAAACGATCGAAGCCGACAAACGCGACGGTTTCGACCCGAACTTTTGCCGTCCCTCGTCCGACGTCGAACCGGAAGCTCTTGCCAACGAAATACTTGCGTTCGCCAAATCGCAGATCGGCAAAGGCCCGCTCTTGACGTTGATCCAACGCGTCTTCAAGGAAAACCGCGACCGACTCTTTGAAACCGCCGCGTCGCGCGCTCATCACCGCCCTTACCCCGGCGGCCTCCTCGAACATACGCTCTCCGTCGCGAAAATCGCGGTCGCCTTGACCGACCACTTCCGCGCCGTTCGCCCGGAACTGAAAAAAACGCTTTCCAAACCGCTCGTCGTCGCGGGCGCCATTTTACACGACGTCGGCAAAATCGTCGAAATGGAGCAACACGTCGCGACGCCGCGTCGCACCGTCGAGGGCGAACTTCTCGGACACGCCATCCTAAGCCGCGACGTTGTCAAGCGTTACGCCGACGCGGTTGGGCTCGACGACGAAACGCGAATCCGCCTTGAACACCTTGTTCTGACGCACTCGCGTTTCCCCGATTGGGGCGCGCCGACGCCCCCCGCCAACCTCGAGGGGATGATTCTTCATTACGCCGATTACGCCGACGCGACCTTTTTTAGTTCGCTCGCAATCCTCGACGCCGACGACGGTTACGGCGCGTTCACCGTTCGCCGCGGCCCGTTCGGCGCGCCCCTCCTCAAACCGAGCGTCGACGCGCCCAAAGACGGCAAACGGCGGCCCTAACGCGTCTTTCCGCGACGTTTAAGCGCTTCGAACCGTCGACTTTTCCAACCTTTACACGGCGTCGCGAGTTAGCGTCGCCAATTTTGTTTTTCGTTTTCATCCCGTCAACCTCGAACCCGTTTAACGACAAGGTTTATCCGAATGGGACTAACAACTCTCGACTATTTCGTCCTTGCCGCGTACTTCGTCGCGATGGCTCTAATCGGCCTTTGGTCGGCGCTATCCGTCAAAAAGCAGGAGGACTACTTCCTCGGTAGCCGGAGCTTCGGCAAGATGTTTCAAATGTTCGCCGCGTTCGGCGCCGGGACCAACGCGTCCGACCCGATCGTTACCGCTAAAACGACGTTTACCAACGGTTTAAGCGGCGTCTGGAGCGGGCTTCTTTGGCTCTTTGTAACGCCGTTTTACTGGATTTGCGGCGTTTGGTACCGGCGTATGCGTTGCCTAACGCTCGGCGACTGGTTCGAGGAACGTTACCAAAGCAAAGCGATCGCGTTCGCCTATATGATTTTCGGCGTCGTTTTCTATATAGTTTATCTCGGCGTCGGGATGACCGCTATTGGGAAAATGGGCGCGCCGTTAGCCGGCGTCGACGCGTTGTCAATCTTTGGTTGGGAAGTCGGTTTCGACCAATTCATCATCGTGTTAACCGCCGCCTGCGTCTTGTTTTACGGCGTTCTTGGCGGATTGCGCGCGGCGTATTGGACGGACTTGATTCAAGGGATTTTTATCGTTCTTCTCTCGATCATTTTGATCCCGATCGGCTTAAACGCGCTGGTGAAAGACGAAAACGCGACGCTTCGCGCGGCCGCCGTCGCGACCGCAAACGTCGACGCCGCGTCAACCTCCGAAACCGCCGCCCCCAACGACGCCGCGTCAACATCCGAAACAACCGTTAAAAACGACGCCGCGTCAACGTCTTCCGCCGCGTCATCCGACGCCGTCGCAAACACTTCTCCGCGCGAACTTTCCGGAATGCTCGACGGTTTCGAAGCCCTCCACCGCCGCGTTCCCGCCGAATATTTCGAAATTTTGACCAGCCCGAAAGGCGGCGAGTTCCCGCTTCATTATATCCTTGCGATCACCCTCCTGAACCTCCTCGGCATCGTCTGCCAACCGCACTTCATCGCAACCGGCGGCGGTTCGGCGAAAACGGAGTACAACGCCCGTTTTGGCCTCGTCGCGGGCAACATTCTAAAGCGTTTCTGCACCATCGGTTGGGCGTTCACCGCGCTCGTCGCGTTGGCGTATTTGGCTAGCAACGTCGAACTGGCGAGCGACCCGGACAAAGTTTGGGGAGTCGCGACCCGCGAACTTCTCGGCCCGCTCAACTGCGGTTTGGTCGGCTTGATG
>JAFYVO010000427.1 GCA_017549085.1 Thermoguttaceae bacterium | reverse complement strand
GTTTTTCACGTCGACGAAGCGACCGTCGAAAACGTCGAACTCAACCGAAGCCGCTTTCAACGCGTCGACCGACGACAAGGCGTCCGGCGCGTAAAAGTAGAGCAGGCCGTTATTTCGGTCGACGTAATACTCGCCCGGCGCGTCCAGTTCTTCGAGAACGTTGACGAAATAATAATGGAAGCGCCCGTTCGCGTCCGGGTAATCGACGGTCAGCGTCTTGGCGTCGCGGTCGATTTTCTCGACGCGGCGGAAGTTCGCGGCCCATTCCCAAACGTAAAGACCGAACGCCCAAATATCGTCGGCGTCGGCGTTTCCGGAGAGTCGCCAACCGTTCGGGCGGTCGAAATCGTATCGCAGCGTCGTCGTTTTCTTGCCGTTGATTTCGTCCCCTTGCGAAACGACGTCGCCAAAATCGAGCGCGGCTTCCCCGACGTTCGGCCAACGCGCCAACGTTTGCGATTCCCCGTCGACGTAAAGGGAAGGAATCGGCGCGACCTTTTCGCCGACGCCGTACCCGCGCGTCGCCAATCGACCGCAATCCTTGACGCCGGCGGCCTTTAAGTCGGCGACGAAAATCTTCGACCGCGCCGCTTCTTGGAATCGCGACGCCGCGTCGGCGATCGCTTGCGACGTTTTCGCGCCGTCGCTAAGCGTTTGGAAATTATCGACTTCGACCGCGCCGGTCAAAACGGCTTTCGCGCCGGGCGCCGGACGAACGACGACGTCGGAAACGTCGTCGAGCGCCGCGGTTCGGTCGACTCGATAAACGCCGTCCGCAAGTTCAACGACGACGGCGCTTCTGGTTTCCTCATCCGCGTCTTTCGCCCAACGTTGCGCGATTTCGAACGCTTTGGCGAGCGTCGCGACCGGCGTTTCACGCGAACCGTCGGCGGCGTCGTTCCCGTTCGGCGCGACGCAAACCGTCCGTTGCGACGCGGCGTTCAAAACACCTAACACCACTTCATACTGACGTTTAGCGTCTTGCTCGATATTTTGAACGTCGCAGCCGTAAGCAAGTTCGTTGAATTTTTCCGCGGTCGCTTCTTCGTCGCTAAAACGTTCGTTCAATTCGTTTATCAATCGTCTCGCTTCCGTCGCGACCTCGGCGCCGGCGTATTCGGGCGCCCACAAGTAGCCCAAGAGCCCTTCAATTTCCATATAACGACTCAGTCGCGCGTTCCGCTCCGCTTGCGACTCGGCGTCGTTCGCCGTTTTTTCTTCCGCCAAAAGCCGTTCCGCTTCCGCGAACGCGAGTTTGACCGCCTTTTCCTTATCGCCGCCAACAAACGCTTTAATAAGCGCCGTTCGTCGAGCGTTCGCTTTAATTTCCTCCGGAACGTCGAGCGCTAAAATCGTTTCGATTTGCGAATCGGCGACGTCGAGATTCGTCGCGTTTCCGGCGTCGACGAAGAACGCAAGCGCTTGCGCCGCTTCAAGTTCCGCTTTCGGTCGCGCGGCGTTGCGCTCGGCGATTTCCCCGGCGGTCAACGGGCGTTTCCAGTACTCCAACTTGTCGACGAACATCCGGTTCGAACCGACGCCAAATCCCGCGAAACCGACGCTTAACGGTTGGTCGAAAACGTCGATCGGGCCGGAATACGACGCGACGCCAACCTTCTCGCCGTCGACGTAAAGCGACATTTCGTCTTTATCGGCGTCGTACACGGCGACAACGTCTCGCATCACGCCGGGCAAAAAGCCGCGTTCCGAACTAACGCCGACCGCGCTCTTTTCCTTAACTCGACCGATTTGAAAGGTTATCCGACCGTCGCGCCAGTTGTAATGCGCGCGGAAACCGTCGTGCCAACCGCTTGCGACAGAAAATAACATCCCGAGACCGTCGCCGTTCCCGACTTCGTTCCCCGGCGCCGTCAACTTGCAGCGCAAACCGACCGAAAAAGAGCCGGTCGAAAGATCGGGTTTCGCGCCTTTAACCGAGTCGTCGACAAGGACTTTGCCAACCTCGATCGTCGCGTCTTGCGCTCGACTCGTCGACGAAAATTCGCCGCTTCCAGTCCCGAAAGCCGCGACAAACGCCGCCGCGCTCAAAAGAAACGTCGACCTTCTAACCAACGTTTTAAAAGAAATTACGCCGTTTTTCCTCTTCGTTTTTCCGCGCGACGTTCGCAACGCCTCGTTTCCTTTTTTTGCCATTGACTTACCTTTAATCGCAACCTATTGTCGATTCGTCGTTTAAAACCAGCGAGTCCGTCCAAGGCGACGTCCTCGTTTTCGATTATACCCGACGCAAGGCGGCGTTTCAAGCGAATTTCGCCGCAAATTTAAGAAAAATCGGAAAAACTTGACGAGCGCAAGCAGACTGCCCGGCAACGCAAAAAACGACGTCGCGTCAACAAAATCGTTCGAGCAAGTCGCCCAACAATTTCGCGCCGCGATCGCCGCTTCACAACAACCAAATTTTAAGCGTTTAGAACCCGCGCCGAGAAGCGCGAGGAACCGTTTAACATTCGTCGCCGAAACGTTCGCTTAAGGCTTTCGCCGTCGCGACGGAGAACGCCGAAACTAAGGCGGCGTCGACACGACGTCAACGCAAATCGCCGGAACGCGACGTCAACAAGCGCCGACGCGCAAACGTCGATAAAAACGCTTGTTCCGTCAAGCAAAACGAAGTCGAACGGCTCGACGTCGGGAACGCGTCTTCGAGGAAACGTTAAAAGTCGGGTTTACCCGCCGCCGTCGCAACTACTTGTTTTTTAATCATTTCGGTCTCCAACGACGCGCGTCTTTTCAGACGTTCGACCGTTAGAGTTCCAAAATCGAAAACAAACGCAACGCTATAAACGGCGCGGTATAAAAGTTTCCAACGCATTTTTCGACGGTCCGCCCGGTTTGTCCGACGGTCGAAAAGCCGCCCCCAAACGTAAAAGCGACAAGTCGCCGCAACGTTCGTCGACGTTTTTCGCCGTCGTCATCGCGACGTCGTTTAGCGCAAACTAAAACGACGTCGCGTCAAACAAACCGGTTTTCGCGCGTTCCTTCGCGGCCGCCGCTTCTCTTAACTCCGCGTCTCGAAGCGACTTGCGGAACCAAGTTTCGCGGGTCGTCGCGTCGAAGTCCAGCCGTCCGCCTTTTCGTTCTCGGTCGCAAGTTTCCTTGTCGACGCGAGTCGCAAACGCCCTTGCCGCGTTTTCAACGTTTTGCAACGTCTTCCAACGACGACGTTTGCGACGAAAAATCGGCTCGTTCGGCGGTCGGGCCGTCGGCGCGACGAATCGGACGCTCCCTCGGCGGAACGCGGTCGAAAGGTCGAACCTAAGGCCGTTCGGAATAAAGGGATATTTCGGGCCAAGCCGACAAAGCGACGCTGCGAACGCGCTTCGTCGGTCGACGCGAAACAGTCGGCAAGTCGCGACAATCGCGGCGACGCTCGGGACGGTCAAAAAGGGGACGTCCCCAATTTTCACCGACCGCGAACGCTCGGAGCGACGCCGATCGACGCGAACTGCGGAACCGCGCGTCGAACGACGGTCGAATCGCAAGTCGCGCTCGCGGTCGACCGTCGCCCGTCCCGACGC
>JAFYVO010000426.1 GCA_017549085.1 Thermoguttaceae bacterium | reverse complement strand
GTCGTTGAAAAGGCCAACGCCGCGCTCTTGCAAGCCGACCGCTATTTAGAGCTTCGCGACGATTCGGAAGCCTATTTAGCGGCGGAAAGAGCGACCCGCGAACTCCGCGCGATCGAACGAGAGTTTTGGCGCGCCGCGACCCGCAACGAGTTGAACCGTCCGACGACGCCCCTTTCGACTTCCTTTTACGATATGCCGGAGTATCTCGAACTTTACGAAAAGATTCTCTCCGGCGCCCTGCGTCCGACCGGCGACAACCTCGTTCGCGGAGGCGACTTCGAAAACGCCGCGACTTGGAACGCCGACGGTTGGAGTTTAAGTTACAACGAGTCGTCGATTACCGCTCGCGTTACGTTGGAAAACGCCGCCGCTCGCACCGGCTCGAACGGTTTGCGCGTCGTCGTTTCGGCGCCGGAAAAACGCGCGCCGGTCGAAGTCGAAGCGCCCGCCGCGACGCTCGAAACGGAGTTTCCAACTCGCGTTGGACAAACGATTTGCGTTCAAGGTTGGATCAAGATTCCTCAAACGTTGTCCAATTCGGTCGACGGCGTTAAAATTTACGACAACCAAGGGGACGAGGCGCTCGCGCTCCGTTTCCGCGACAAAACCGATTGGCGCCGTTTCGCTTTTTACCGTCGCGCCGTCAACGACGGTTCGACGCGCATTCGCTTCGAGTTCTCCGGTCTCGGCGAAGTTTGGCTCGACGACGTCGTCGCGCGAGTCGTCGAATAACCTTTTCTTTCCCGCCGCGTCGCGTCGCGTCGTTTTTTATCGCCGCGATTCGGCGGTCGCTCGCGTCGGCGCGACGGTCGGGCTCGGCAAATTCGCCCCGGCGTCGGTCGCTTTTATTTCTTCCGCAAACTGCGCGGCGTCGGTCGTTTCCGCCGCTTCAAACGTCGACTCGAACGTCTCGAACGACGTCGTTTCGCTTTCTTTTTCCTTCCGTTCCTTCGCCGTCTCCGCGACGCCCTCGGAAGTCGGCGAAAGAACCGGCGGCGTTTTCGCGTCCGCGACGTCGACCGGGCGCGCGGCGCGTCGAACGTCCGGAACGGCGCCCGGCAACTTCGGCCCTTCCGCGTTTGCGTTTCCGTCGTCGACGGTCGTTCGACTCGTCAAACTCGGCGCGAAGTCGGCCGCGTCCCAACTCGTTCCGCTCGGTTCGCAACAATCGCCTTTTTCGACCGTCGCGTCCGTCGTTTCCGTTGGCAACGTCTCGATCGTCTCGACGCTTTCGACCGTTTCGCGCGCCGTCGTTTCCTCCGACGCGAACCTTGTCGAAACAGGAACGACCGTTTTATAAACCGAAACCGGACGCAGCGCTTTCGTTTTCTTCGCGACTTGCCTTGCGACGCGCTCGACATACGGTTCTTTAACGGTTTCCGTTATCGTTTTATACGTCGTTACCGGCGTTTCGCGCACCTCTTCGGTCGTTTGCGTTCGGAGAACGCGCGTCGGCGTCTTCTTGACGACGCGTTCTTTAACGGGCTTATACGTCGTTACCGGAACGAGTTCCGTTTGCGTTTCTCGGACATAAACGGTCGTCGGTTCGCTGACGGTTCGCTCGACCTGAACCGGTCGAAAGGACGTTCGCGTCGTCGGGACGTTTTCGACGACAGTTTCCGGAACATACGTCGTTACCGGAACTTGCGTCGCGACGAGATTCGGTCGATAGACCTTTTGAGCGCGGTACTCGGTCGGTTCTTGCGTCGGCGTCCAATAGAGCCCCGGGAGTCGATAGCGCGTTCGCCCGGTCGCCGGATCCCAATAATCGCCGCCGCAACGCCAACGGAGACAACACCTTTCGCGTCCCGGAACCGCCGTTATTTGCGTTTCGAAGCCGCCGTAATCGCGCGTTTCGGTTCGATAGGTCGTCGTCGGACGATTGACGACGTAACTCCTTTGCGTCATAACGGTTTCGACGACCGGCTGGTTCACCGTCTCGACGATTTTTCGTTCTTGCATTTGCACGACGGGGCGCAGCGTCGTCCGCGTTCGCGTTTGCGTCGACGTTTCCGGGACGTACCGCGTTACGTCGTAAACCGTTTCTTTTTCGACGGTTTCCCAAACGGGCCGCTCGACTTTCACCTTCTCGCGCCTGATCGACGTTTCCGGAACTTGCCGCGTTATCGTTTTGTCTCGGTAACGCGTTACGGCGTCCCAAACGGTCTCGTAAGTCGTTATTTCTTCTTCCTTATACTCCGTTTCGACGCAAGTCGTCGCCGCCTCGCCGCAAGGCGCGCAGACGTTCGCGCAAGTCGCGACGTTCGAACAAACGTCGCCGCAAACGCTCCCGCAAACGCCGTTTATTTCGCCGTTTGCGAAGTTCGCCGTCGCGACGCTCGCCGTCGGATACGCGGCGCTCGTTATCGTCTCGACCGTCGCGCAAACCGGCGCCGACGCGATCGGTTCGCTCGGAAAACTCGCGCAAACCGGCGTCGCGCAAACCGGTCGAGCGACCGCGACGCTTCGCGGAGCCGTCCCAAAACAGGACGACGGCGCGCAACCGACGACGGTCGGCGCGTAAAACGTTCGAACGCTCGGCGCTCGACGCGCTTCTCGCCAACGTCGCCAAAAACATTGCGACGCGCCTTGATTCGCCGCGCCGAGAACCAGCGCCGCGCTCGTCAAAAAAACGCCGCAAACGACGGCGCGTCTCCGGTTCTTCCTCCGTCGAGCGTCGTTCGTTCCCTTTTTCCTTCCCCTTTCCCAGTCGCGTTTCGCCGTTTCTCCCCCCTCCCGCGCCTCCTCCGAACGCGACGACGCGGTCGACTTCTCCCCGACGCGCGCCCCAATCGCCGTTCGCGACGCGACGCCGGCGAAAAAATTTTGTTTTTTCTCCCGGAAATGAGACGCGCGTTTTCTCGTCATGTTGATTTCTCCTCGTTTTTCGTTAAAATAAAGGAAAGAGCGCGTCGAGGCGCCGCGACGAAACGTTATTAAAAATTTTCGCCAAATTTCCTTAACTTCGCCAACCGCCCAACCGCTCTTTCCGCGTCCAATCGACGTCGGTAACATAGTTTTTTCCGCCGCAAAAACGTCGCGACCGGCAAATTTTTCCGTTATTCGCTCGACGTTTGCGCGCTTTTTCCTCAAAACGCCGCCAATCGACAAATTCCGCTTAGGTTAACGTTCGCCCGGCGTCGTTCCCTTAACTTTCCTCCGCTCTAAAGTAATAACGATGAGCTTCCCTTCCGACTCCAACCGCGCCGCTCCCGACGCCGCCCCGACGCGCTCCGTTTCGTTCCTCGACGCCGCGGCGCGCGGCCTCGCTCCCCCCGCGCCGCCGACCCCCGAACGCCCTCGCCTCGACGAAGCGACAGCGAGCCGCTTCGCCGACGTTTATCGTCGTCTCGTCGCCGAAATTGAAAAAGCGTTCGTCGGTCAGCGCGAACTCGTCGTCGGAACGCTCGTCGCCCTTTTTTCCGGCGGGCACGTTCTCGTCGAAAGCGTCCCGGGTCTCGGCAAAACCCTTTTCGCGCAAGCGCTTGGGCGCGCGCTCGGCTGCCAATTCGGCCGCGTTCAGTTCACGCCGGACTTAACGCCGTCCGACGTCGTCGGCGCGCTCGTTTTCAACGCGAAAGAGCAAGAATTTGTTTTTCGCCCGGGCCCGATTTTTACGCAAATCCTTCTCGCGGACGAAATTAACCGCTCCCCCGCCAAAACGCACGCCGCGCTCCTCGAAGCGACGCAAGAAGGCGCCGCGACGATCGACGGACAAACGCGCCCCCTTCCGCGCCCGTTCTTTACGATCGCGACGCAAAATCCGATCGAGTCGGAAGGCACGTACCGCCTCCCGGAAGCGCAGCTCGACCGCTTTATGTTTAAACTTGTCGCCGATTACCCGAACGTCGAGGAAGAACTCAAAATTTTGGTCGCGCACGGGAATAACGTCGACATAAAGACCAAGCTCGACGCGATCCAACCGGTTCTCTCGGCCGCCAAGGTTTTGAAGCTAACCGCGCTCGTCGACGACGTTTACGTCGCGCCGCAACTCTTCGATTACGTCGTCAAGATCGTCCGCGCGACCCGCGATTTCCCGCGACTTGCGTTCGGAGCGTCGCCGCGCGCCGGGCTCGCGCTCGTCCAAGGAGCCCGCGTCCTCGCCGCTTTCCGCGGTCGAAATTACGCGACGCCGGACGACGTCGTTCCGCTCGTTTTGCCGACATTGCGACACCGCGTCGTTTTATCGCCGGAAGCCGAAATCGAGGGCCGCCGCGTCGACGACGTGTTGACCGCGCTCCTCCGTTCGATCGAAACGCCGCGACTTTAACCGTTTGCCGCGCGGACTTTAAGGTTTCGCGCGCTTTTTCCCTTTTCCTCTTTACCCGCGTCAACCGACGAAAGAGCCGCCCGATGGCCGACCCGTTCACCCGATTAATCGTTATTTCGCAACAAACGGAACGTCTTTTAGAGCAACGCTTTGGAGCGCAAGGCCGCGGACTTCACGAAAAACTGTCGTCGGTCGCCGACCGCGTTCCGGAAAAGATTCAAAAGAAGATTCGTTTTATTGCGACAATCCGCAACAAAGCGACGCACGAGGACGTCCGAATCGCGAAAGAAAACCTTCCCGCCGTTCGCCAAGCGTTCGCCGAAGTTCTTCCCGCGCTCGACGGCGGCGCCTCCAAACGCCGCGCCGCGCTCCGTAAAGCGTTAATAGCGCTCGGTTTAATCGCGGCGTTTGCGGCGTTCCTTACCCTTCGCTGACGCCGAATCTTCCCGTCCAACCTTAACCGTTGTCAATAAACGACTTAGAAAAGAACGTTCAATGATCGATTTTTGGGCGCGTCTCGACGAATCGGACGTCGAAAAGTACGCGAAAACGCTAATTCTTCCCGACTATATGTCGCACTTAAACCTCCGTCCGTTCACGCTTTCCGATCAACGCGAAAGCGCGAGCGGGCGCGAGCCGTTGACGCTTCTTTACGTCGGCGACGGTCGCTTGGAAGAGTTGGAACTCCTGCCGGAACGCGACGCCTTGCCGTTAATCGCGTCGCTCGACCTCGGCGTCAATCCCGAAAAAATCCGTCTCCCCAACTCCGGCGCTTACTGGACTTGGAACGATTTCGGCCCGACGCACCCGTTCTTTTCGGAGCCGCTCGACTCGGAGAACGACGACGAAACCGACTCGCCCGACGACGAGACGTCGCCTCGCTTCCTTCGCGTTTACTTCGAACCGAGCGAAACGACCTTTTCGCAAACGTTAAAATTCGACGCGCAAGACGCTTACGTCAGCGTTTCGCGTCAAGAAATTTTCTTTTCTTGGCGCGTTTTGGAAGCCTACTTGAAGAGTCGTTGTCTCGACCTTCTCGCGCCGTCGCGCTCCGACGACGCGAAAAAACGCTCAACCCCTTCCGAAGCGGAACTTACCGACGATTCCTCCCCGACGAACGACGAGATCCCGCGCGACGCCGAGTCGCAAATCATTACGCCGCGTCGCGTCGATTTCGCTTGGGACGCGGATTTTCGACCGTTCGGCGAAAATTACGCCGCGCCCGCAATCGCCGAAACGCCGATTTCGCCGTCGAACGCGGAAAAAGAAGAAAACGCAACCGATTGCGCCGCACGGCCTTACGGACGACGCGCCCTTCCGTCTTTTTCCTCGCCTTCCCTCGTTTCCGCGCCGCTTCCGCCGTTCGTTTTCGATTTTGACGATCAAAACATTCGTTTTCGTTTCGGCAAAATCGCCGGTTCGCTCGTCGTCGCGAACGCCGAAACCTTCGAGGACGCGCTTTCGTTCTCCGGTCTCAAACCGACGCTAACACGTTTGTCCGAATACATTTACTTCGACGTTCGCCGCGCCGATCCGCGACTCGACGAAAGCGGCGTCCGGTTGCGCTTGCTCCCGGTCGCAACCGACGAAAACGCCGCGTCGTCCGACGAACGCCAACAAGTTTTTTAACCGTTGTTATTCAGCAACTTAACCGCCCTATTTTCCGCGTTAAGCAACGATGTCGCCGTCCCCAAAATCCTCTCGCTCACCCTCCGAAAAGGCCGACCGTCGCGCCGCGACTCCCGACGGAGCCGCGCTTTCCGTCGTTCCCACCGGGCCCGCGACCGGCGTTCTTTACGTTGCCGAGCGTTCGCCGATTCGAGTTTTCGGCGTCGACTCGATTCGCAAGTCGTTTGGCGAAGAGACGTTGCGTCAGGCGGCTAACGCGCGTCGAGCGCCGGGCGTCGTCGACGTCGTCCTAAACCCCGACGCGCACGTCGGTTACGGCGCGCCGATCGGTTGCGTTATGGTTTCGCCGACGCATATTTACCCGGGCCCGGTCGGCGTCGACATTAATTGCTCGATGAGTCTGCTGCAGTTCGACCTCGACGCTAACGCCGTCGCCGACAAGCGTTTGCGTCGCGCTCTCATCGACGCGATCGAACGGCGCGTTCCGACCGGCGCCGGGTACCGTCAAGCGCCGCTCGGTCGAAAAATCCCGCTCGAAACGATCGAACGCGGACTTGTCGAGGGCGCGACGCCGGAAATTTGCGCGTTACTCGACGT
>JAFYVO010000425.1 GCA_017549085.1 Thermoguttaceae bacterium | reverse complement strand
CGGAGCGCGACTTAGGGGCGTTCGTGTTGCTCTTGGCGAGCGACCTGTCGCCGAAGGAATTTGTGTACGGGAAACTTCTCGGCGCGTTTTACAATATGAAGGAAGCGGTCGTTTTCCCGCTTTTGCTTTGCGGTTACTTGGGTTGGAAGGGCGCGGTCGAGCCGTCGACGGCGGTTTACCTCTTCCTGGGGATTTGCGTTTTGTACCTCTTCGTCGCGACGATCGGGGTGCATATCGGCCTGCAATACGAGAACACTCGGAGCGCGGCGGCGACGAGCTTGGGCGTCGTCTTCTTCTTGTTTATCGGCGTCGCGGTCTGTATGTGGACGATGTTGGCGTTTAGCGGTTCGTTCGAGGCGCAACTCCAACCGTTCTTGGCGTTTATGTTGGGGGGCGGCGTCGGACTTTACGTCGCGCTCGGCGCTCGCAACCCGTCGAAGGCGCTGGCGGTCGCGTCCTTTATTCTGCCCCCGGCGACCTTTTACGCGGCGACGAGCTTCCTGCTCGGAAAGCCCGCGCTGGTCTTTATTTCCGTCGCGGCGGCGTACTTCTTCGCGTCGCTGGCGATGTTAATCCCGGCGGTCGACGAGTTCGACGTCGCGACCGGACGCTCGACGGCGGACTGACGCGGACGCGGAAACGACCCGCTCGACGGCGTTAAGTCGAGCAAACGCAACCTTTCGCGACGCTCTTCGGGGCGTCGCGATTTTTTTTGAAGAAAAACGACGCGATTTAGCGTTTTTTGCTTGACGTCGAGTAGTCCGACGCCGTATAATGACGACGTAAAGTCGCGAGAAGGGCGGCGCCGCGTCGCGTCGACCGATCGCGCCGAAAACGTTGTTGCAGGAGAAGCGAAAATGAAAAGCCAAAAAACGACAAAGCGTCTCGCGACGTTAAGCGCCGCGTTGATCGTCGGTTCGGTCGCGACGTTTGCCGCCGACGTTCGCGCTTGTTCGCAAGACGTCGCCGCGCCGACGGTTGGCGAAGCGGTCGAAATCGGCGCGAACGAACCGACCGACGCGAAAAACGACGTCGCGTCGATGAAATCTTCGCCGAAACGGGAAGAATACCGACGCTACTCGACGTCGTTGTCAAATCCCGCCGATTTTGATTTGGCCGACGAACATCCTTCTTGGACCGACGTTTCGGAAGCGGGAAAACGCAAAACTCTTGTTATTTCGGGCGTTTATTGGCCGTTTCGGTATTGTCCTCCCGGAACCTTTGCGATGGGGGCGGCGCCCGACGAGCCGGGCCGGTTCGGACTCGCGCTCAAAACCGAGCCGCGTCGTTGCGTAACCTTGACGCGCGGTTTTTGGACGCTCGAATTCGAGGTAACGCAACGGATGTGGAAGGGCGTAATGGATACGAAGAACCCGAGCGCTTTTTCGCGAGAAGGCGAGAAGGCGGAGTTGGTCGCCCAAGTTGACGCGCTCGATTTTCCGGTCGAAAACGTCTCTTGGAACGACTGCCAAGCGTTTGTGCGCAAGCTGAGCGAGCGTCGCCTCGCGCCGCCCGGGTTCGAGTTTAGCCTTCCGACCGACGCCCAGTGGGAGTACGCCTGCCGCGCCGGAACGACGACGCCTTATCCTTACGGCGCTCGCCCGACGAAAAAGCAAATTAACTATTGCGACGATATATCGTTAGGCGCGGACGCTCGTCTTCGACCGTTGCGCGTCGCGTCGCTCGAACCGAATCCTTGGGGCCTTTACGATATGTGCGGCAACGTGTCGGAATGGTGTTTGGACGGCGACGTAAAGACGCAAAACGGCGGCGGAACCGGCGACGACGAATCGCCGCTTATCGACCCGGTCGGCGCGACGGTCGGCGGAGATCGGCGGGTAACGCGCGGCGGCGCTTACCATAACGAAATCTCGCTTTGCCGTTCGGCGGCGCGTTCGTTGCAGGAACTCGACCGCGGCGCGTGTTGGCGAGGATTCCGAGTGATTCTCGTGCCCGTCGACGATCCGGAGACGGCGGACGAAGCGAAAATGGAGGAAACGGCGGACGCGGAATATGCGACGGCGTATCCGACGACGTTTCATATTGTCGACGCCGACGGCGCCCCGGTTCCGCGGGCCGAGGTTCGACTGATGAAAACCGAAGGGGAGGAGCGCGTCGCGGTAGCTTACGGCGTCGGCGATTTTGAAGGCTCGGTTTCAATGCGCTTTAAACGGAAAAAAGTCTATATCAAAGGCGCGCCGGTCGGGCGATACGAGGCGTTCGTAATGAAACCCAAAGGACCGGAATTTCTCGCGCCCTATCCGGGTTTTCGGGATATTCGCGAACGATACGACGCGGGCGTCGTCGAGATTGCGCCCGGGGAAAACGTCGCGACGTTAAAGCTCGACGGTGAAAAGGTTTATGTTGGTTCGAGCCGGTTGGACGCGTGGACGCGACCCGACTCGATTTTGGGAGACGCGGAGCTAAAAGCGTTGGGCGCGCCCGAAACGGCGGAGGAAGCGGCGACGGAAAAAACGCCGGGCGAAAACGTCGACGCGTCGCCCGCCGTCGAACGCGTTAAGGAACTCGGCGGAACGCTCGAACGCGATAAAGACGGGCGCGTCGTTGCGCTGAAAGCCGTAAGCGCGACCGCCGCCGACGTAAGGCTTTTCGTCGAAACGTTTGTCGATTTGGAAACGGTCGTTTTGACGGGACGGTTCGACGACGAAACGCTTTTGTCGCTAAAGGATTGCCGCAACTTGCGTTCGCTCGCCGTTCGTTCTTCTTCGTCGTTCGGAAAAACGTTGGAGGCCCTCGCGTCGGCGCCGGAATTGCGGGAACTCGATTTGAGCCGGAGCCTCTTGCGTGGCGCCGATCTCGCGCCGTTGGCGAAGTTTTCGAAACTGGAAAAACTTTCTTTGGCTTCCGTCGCTTTTCTCGATTGGTTTCCCGACGACGAGGATATTCGCGACCCGGCGGAATATATCGCGGCGATTAAGACGCTGAAATCGCTCGATTTAAGGATGGCGCAAAATGTAACAAAGGAGGCGTATGAAACGTTGGCGACGGCGCCGAATCTCGAAGAAATCTACTTGCCTAATTGGGTCGGCGACGAGGGCGTCGAGCGGTTGGCGCGGTCTAAATCGTTGAAATACGTTGTTTTTGAGAACTGCGACAACGTAACGCAAAAAGGGGTGGACGCGCTCTTCGCCGCGCCGTCGATACGCGGGATTAGCTTCAAGTTATGCCGAACGCGCCCGAATTTCGCCGAACTTCCGGAAAACAAGCTCGAACGGTTAATTTTACGCGACGTCGCGGTCGACGGCGCGGGCTTGGTCGGGCTCGAAAAAGCGGGCGCGTCGTTGCAAACGCTCGAACTTTCGGCGTTAGGCGGCGTCGACGCGGCGTCGTTGAACCAAACGCTTTCCCGATTGCGAACGCTAACCGCGTTGACGCTCGACCAGACGCCGGCGGTCGGCGACGATACGGTCGAAACGCTCGTCGCCGCTTTGCCGGGGTTGGAATCGCTTTCGTTGCGGGGAACGCGGATAACCGACGTCGCGCTCGACGAGATCGCGAAATTGGAAAACTTGCGAACGCTCGACTTGCGCGATTGTCGCGGACTGTCGCAAGAAAAGGTCGCGAAGTTGCGCGACTCGCGACTTTGGCGTTCGTTCAACGGCGAAGAAATTACTCGCTCGGCCGGGAAAACGACGGAAGCGGCGCTGACCGCTAATTAACGTCGCCGATTATCGTTCGCGTTAAGTCGCGCGGCGGCGTTAGGTTAAGCGTTTTTGTTAAGTCGATAGTTGACGTCGGTTAGAGTTCGCGCCAAACGTCCGGGCCGAGGTTGAACGTCGCGATTTCGAAGCCGGGGGACGTTTCCCGTTCGAGGACGAGGAGCGCGCCGATTTCCGGGCGTTTGGCGCAGAACGCCGCCGTTTTTTCCGGGCCGAGAACGAAAAACGCCGTCGAAAGCGCGTCCGCTTCCGTCGCGGTCGGGGCCAAGACGGTCGTCGAGAGGACGCCGGTCGTCGGGTAGCCGGTGCGCGGGTCGACGACGTGCGAGTAACGTTTACCCTGGCAACGGAAAAACTGGTACGTCGAGCCGGACGTCGCCAAGGCGCGGTCGCGGAGACAGATTTCGCCGAGTCGCCGCTCCGGGAAGAGCGGGTGCGCGACGCCGATCGTCCAACCCGGATAACGACGGGATTTAGAAAGTAACGCCAAGCGCTCCGTTTCCGCGTCCGGACGCAAAAATTCCGGAATCAACGCTTCGACCGCCTCTTCGTCGGCGCGTCGCGACGTCTTGCGACGCCGCCCGCTCTCTTCGTCGAACTCCGGGTCGTCCTCTTCGTCGGTCGCGCCGTTAAACGACGCGGCGTCGTTAGAAGGAACGACCGCGCCCAACCCTTGCGTTAAAACGGTTTCGACCGCGGTTCCGAACGCAAAAACGGCGTCCTTCGGGAAAACGTCGGAACGCGTTTCGTCCGCTTCTCGTTGGGGTTCTTCCTTTTCTTCTTCGTTCGAAAAGTCGCCGAAGACGAAAAGATCGTCGTTGAGCCGACCGCCGCGAGCGACGCAACCGCTTTTCCCGCCTTGGATTAGGAAGTCCGTTTGTCCGCCGTCGAGGAGCTTTTGCGCGGCGGCGTCGAGCGCGATCCCTTTCCCGATCGCGCCGAAATTCAACTCGACCCCCTCTTGGGCGAACGCGACGGAACGTTCCGCTTCGTCGAGCTGTAAATGCCGAGTTCCCGAGAGTTCGAGCGCGCGTTCGATAACGTCCGGAGCCGGGAAAGCGCCGTCTCGTTTCGCGAACCCCCAAGCGCGCCAAATCGGGGCCGCCGCGACGTCGAACGCGCCGTCGGTCTCCTCGGAGAAGCGAATCGCCGTTTCGAGCCAACCCCAAAACTCTTCGTCGACGCGAACGTTAAGCTCCGCCGCCAAAAGGTTTACGCGACTCGCTAGCGTCGTCGGACGGAAGATCGACAGAACGTTTTCAATCCGGTCGACCTCGTCGAGCGCGTCGAGCGCCGCGTCGGCCCCGGAGTCGTCGCGGGTCGCGTTGAGCGAAACTTCGAAATCGGACGCCATCGCCGCGCGACGGTAAACGGTCAGCGGGCCGCTGGGGAAAATCGGCATTGCGGGAACTCCGGAAAGCGGGGAAAAAAGGGAAGGTTGGAAAACGTTAAAGCGTTAGTTCTCGACGTTTGCGTCGAGCGGTTCGAGCAAAACGACCGCCTGCGCTTCGATCGCTTCGAGCCGACCGACCGGGCCGACGTGTTCGCCGGTCTTCGCCTTAACGTTGACTTGGCCCGGCTCGACGCCGAGAATCGCCGCGATGCGACGCCGCATCGTTTCTTTAAGCGGGCCCAATTTAGGACGTTGCGCCGAGACGACGCAGTCGAGGTTCGAGACTTGCCAACCGGCCTCGGCGACCGCTTCGTTGCAGAGCGCGAGGATTTCGCCGGAGTCGCGCCCCCGGTTTTCCTCGGCGGTATCGGGGAAAAGTTCGCCGATGTCGCCCAGTCCGGCGGCGCCGAGAAGCGCGTCGGCGATGGCGTGTAACAGAACGTCCGCGTCCGAATGCCCGAGGAGCGCCTTCGAGAACGGAATCGAAACGCCCCCCAAACGGAGCGAAACGCCTTCGGTGAAACGGTGCAGGTCGCACCCGAACCCGATTCGATATTTCATTGTCGTTTCTCCTTGCGGACGTTTTAAGCGCCGCTCTTTAACGGTTTAATTGGGTTTGCTTTTGCGGTTTGGTCGACGCGGCTTCGTCGTCGGCGACGCGCTTCGCTTTGCGCTCTTTGAGGGCGAGCGTTTGCAGCTGAATCGCGTTGCAAAGGTTGTGCCACAAGACGTAAAGCGTCGGCCCGAGCGCGACGATTGGGTCGGCGTACAGGGCCGCGAAGTAAATCGCCGCGCCGGTGTTCTTTTGCCCGAGCGTTTGACTCGCTTCCGAGCGGAAGTCCCGTTCTCCAACGAGATAGCCCAGCCCGAAATTCAGCGCGCAAACGACGAGCGACAAAGCGCCGATTTCAAGTAAAATCGTCGGACGGACGCCGTTGGCCGGGTCGGCGATGAACGCGGTCGCTTTCGCCGCGATGATCGTTACCATCGCGACCCAAGCGCCGAACGTTACGTTCTTTAAACGCGCCGACCAACCTCGCGACGCCGGATAAATCGCCCGAACGATTCGAGCGACGAGAATCGGCGCGACGACGACCGAAACGACGTTCGACGCGACGTCGAGGAACGCTCCGGAAACCGGCTTGCCGAGAACCCAAGGCAAAAGCGTCGGGAGCGCGACCGCGAAAGCGAACGTCGTCAGCAAGAGCCCGGCGACGATGTACTCGACGTCGCGCTTCAAAAAGGAGCCGACGGCGGGCGCGGCGGTCGCCGTCGGCGCGACCGCGGTAAAGAACGCCGCCAACGCGAACGTCTCCGCGCCGAAAAGTCGGAAAAGTTCGCAACCGCCGACGGCGAGCCCGAGGTTCAGCGCCAAAATCGCGAAATGACTCCGCCGCAACCGCAGCTTCGGGAACTCCAATTTCAGGAAGACCGCGAAGAGCATAAAGCGGACGAACCAAGGAATCGCCCAAGCGAGCGCGGCCCCTTGCGGGAAAAGATAACCGACGACGAACGCTCCGAGGAGCGCGAGCGGACGCAGGGACGACGCCATTTTTGCCTCGTTTTCGATTTTGGTTGAATTATTGGCGGCGGGAGCGGGCGCGTCGGCAAAGCGCGAACGTTGGAGCGCGTCGAATCGACCGGTCGAAGCCGCGAATCTTTTTCATTATTTCCGTTTGGCGCGTTTCGTCAATCGGCGGCGGCGAAAATTTCGGGCGTTTTTCGCGAAATTTACTTGAAAAACGGCGAAGAATCCGTTATCCTATACGTCGCGGGAACGTTGGCGCGTCGCGTTTTAGCGGTTGGCAACGTTTCCCGACGGCGCGTCGAGCGCTGTTGTCGAGAATTTGCAGAATTTGCGGGGTTTGCGTAAAAACAGCCGAGCGTTTCGGCGGCGCGAATCGACGCTTGCGACGTTTTTAAAGGGACGGCGATGTTTTTAGTCGAGAGTTACGGGTTGGCGGTCGCGTTTTGCGTCGTTACGATGTTGTGCTGGGGCTCTTGGGCGAACGCTCAAAAGCTGGTCGATTCGAAATGGCGTTACGAGCTGTTTTATTGGGATTACGTTTTCGGCGTCGTCGCCGCGGCGGCGATTTTCGGGCTGACGATGGGCTCGAACGGCGAATACGGGCGTTCGTTCTGCGCGGACTTGGCGCAAGCGGATTGCAAGTCGATGTGTTGGGCGTTCGCCGGGGGCGTCGTCTTTAATATCGCGAACATTCTGCTCGTCGCGGCGATCGCGATCGCGGGGATGTCGGTCGCGTTCCCGGTCGGGATCGGGCTCGCGTTGGTTCTCGGCGTGTTGCTGAATTACGTCGCGAATCCGGCGGGTTCCGGGAACTCGACCCTTCTTTTCGTCGGCGTCGGTTTGGTAACGTTGGCGATTATTACGAGCGCGCTTTCGTACCGCAAACGCGACGCGGCGCTCGAAACCGACGGCGGCGAGAAAAAGCCGATCGGCAAGGGGTTGACGCTGGCGGTCGTCTGCGGCGTCTTGATGTCGCTCTTCTATTACTTCGTCGCGAACTCGTTGGCGCAAGCGCAATTGGCGAACGGCGATTTGGTCGCGCCGACGCTCGCGAACCTCGCGCAAGAGGGCGCCGTCCTGCAATCGGGCAAAATGGGGCCGTACGCGGCGAATATGTGCTTCGCGCTCGGGATTTTGGCCTGCAACTGCGTTTATATGCCGCGCCTGATGAAGAAACCGTTCGTCGGCGAACCGGTCGAAAAGGGCGCTTATTGGAAGGGTTCGTTCCGCAACCACTTCTGGGGCTGGATCGGCGGCGGCATTTGGGCGGTCGGGATGACGTTTAACGTCGTCGCGTCGGGCGTCGCGTCGGCGGCGATCGCGTACGGGCTCGGTCAAGGCGCGACGCTCGTTTCGGCGATTTGGGGCGTCTTCATTTGGCGCGAATTTAAGGGCGCGTCGAAAGACGTCGTTCGAATGTTGGCCGCGATGTTCGTCTTCTTCGTCGTCGGCTTGGGCCTGATTATCGGCGCGAAATTGGAAACCCCCGCCGCGGAACCGGCCGACGAAGCCGCCGCCGTCGCGACGCTCGAAGGGGAAGCGGAAGGGACCGAAACCGCCGTCGACGCGCTCGTCGGCGAAGAAACCGCGACCGAAGCGGCTCCGGAAGTCCCGGCGACCGTCGAAGAACCGGCGACCGAAGCGGCTCCGGAAGCGGCGCCCGCCGCGTAAAGCGGTCGAGCGTTTCGGCTTAACGCTTAAATAACGCAAAACGCCGCGTCCCCCGAAAAGGACGCGGCGTTTTTTGGCGCTTATTTCGCGCGGTTTAACCGATTAAAGCGACTCGACTTTCAGCTCGTTGGCGGCCAAGAACGCTTCGGACTCCGCCTTCGTGAAGACGCTGCGGGTCGCGCTGCCGTCGCGAACGCAACTCATCCCTTGCGCGCTCGCTCGACGGACCGTTTCGACCGGGTCGCAACCGTCGAGAACCGCCGAGACGAAGCCCGCCGCGAACGCGTCGCCGGAACCGGTGCCGCCGACGAATTCGACCGGGAAAATGTCGGCGCGGAACTTCTCGTTCGCCGAGTAATAAATCGAACCGTCGCCGCCGCAGGTAACGACGCAAGTCTTCGCGCCCGCGTCGACGAAGAATTTCGCTTGCTCGACCGGGTCGGTCTTCCCGCAAATGACGCGCGCTTCGTCGTCGTTCGGGAGGAAATAGTCGACGTAAGGAAGGAGCGGCTCGATCGCCGGCCAATACGGTCGATTTCCGTACAGAACGACGTCCAAAATCGTCTTGCCGCCGCGCGCTTGGAACGCCTTCAAATACTCGACCGTCGCGTCCGATTCGAGCGGCGGAATCATCAGAAAGCCGCCGATGTAAAGGACTTCCGACTCTTCCGTCCAAGCGGTCGGGATATCGTCGAGCGAAAATTGCGCGTTCGCGCCGGTCGTGCTGACGAAGCGGCGGTCTTCCCCTTTGACGTTGACGATCAGCGAGCAACCGGGCCCGGCGTTCGGAACGCGGCGGACGCCGGAGAGGTCGATCAACGGGTCTTGGAGCGCCGAAAAGACGAAATCGCTGAACGCGTCGTCGCCGACGCAGCCGCAAAGACCGGTCGGAACTTCAAGTTTCGCAAGGTTAAGAGCGACGTTCGACGCGCACCCGCCGAGCGTCAGCTCGACGCGATCCGTTTGGACGAGTTCCCCCGGAACCGGGCAATGCGTAATCGGCGCGCACCCGACGTCGGCGAAGAGAATCCCGGCGGACAAACAGCGAGGTTTGATTTTCATTTTATCGTTCCTTAAATAGAAAAACGGATGAAAAAAGCGTCGGTCGACGCGAAGGATTGCGGGCGACGCGGAACGGAACCGGTCGCCGTTGTTCGAATTGGCGTTAAGTAGGGCAATCGGCGCGAACTGGGGGGAACGGAACCGGCCGCTGTTGTTCGATTTGCGTTAACTTGGGTAAACGGGGGAAGTCGGGTTGGAACCGGGCCGCGCCGCCGTTGTTCGATTTGCGTTAACTTGGGTAAACGGAGCAAGCCGGGTAGGAACCGGTCGCGCCGTCGTTGCTAAATTGGGCGATTTGCGCGAAACAGGCGCTTAACGACCGCTTTTTTCGACGGCGAAACCGAGGTCGGCGGCGATTTTATCCGCGGCGTCGTTGCCGCTCTTGACGCAAGCGGGGAGCCCGACGCCTTCGAGCGCGTTCCCGGCGAGCGCGAGAGTCGGCGTCGCGGCGAGTTCTTCGCGGAGTCGGCGAATCGCGTCGAGTCGGCCCAAGTAATATTGCGGCATCGCGTTCGGGAAGCGGGCGACGTCCGTCATTAACGGCTCTCCTTCGACGCCGAGGAGGGCGCGCGTCTCCGCCAACACTCGGGCGGTCAGCTCCGATTCCGGAATCGTCAGCGAGTCGGGCGACCGCGCGCCGCCGACGAAAATTCGCAAAAGCGTCGTCCCTTCCGGGGCGCGGCTCGGGTATTTGAAACTGCTGAAACTCCCGGCGAGAAGGCCGTTCCCCTCCGACGGCGGAACGACGAACCCCATCCCGGCGACCGGGCGCTTGACCTGTTCGTTTCGGAAGGCCAAGTGAACGATCGCGGTTCCGGTGCGCTCCGTTTGAGCGCAAACTTCCGACGTTATCGGCGCGACCGAGCGGAAAAGCTCCCCCGCCGCGTCGGACGGCGTCGCGCAAAGGACGGCGTCGAAACGCTCCGTTTTCCCGGTCGAATCGGTCAAGAGCCAACCGCCGTCGGGCGCTTTTTCGAGTCGGACGGCTTCCCGGTTCAGCTCGACGCGGGCTCGATTCTCCGCTTCGAGACGTTCGGCGAGACGGCGCGGAAGCTCTTCCATCCCGCAGTTTAACGTCAAGAAAAAACTGTATCGGGCGCCGCTTTCTTCTTCGCGCTTGACCCGCTTCGCCTTCTTTTGCGACTTTTTCATCGACCAAATCAGCGACCGGTCTTTCCGTTCCATTTCGGCGAAACGCGGGAGGGTCGCCTGCAAGCTCAACCGGCTCGCGTCGCCGCCGTAAATCCCGCCGACGAGCGGTTCGACCAACCGCTCGAACGCTTCGCGCCCCAAGCGCCGCGTTACGAACGCCGCGATCGACTCTTCGTCTTGCGAGCGGCGACGCGGCAAAATCAGTTCGAGCGCGCAACGGAGCTTCCCGAACGGGCTCAACAGCGGCGTCGTCGCCATCGGGTAAAGTTTCGTCGGCGCCATCGTCATGAAGCCGTCCGGAAGGGGGAAAAGGCGGCGCTTGCGGACGACGAACGTGCGGCGATAACGGTTGTTCGTCGACGTTAACTCGTTTTCAAACCCGAGTTCCTTGCAAAGGTCGAGCGCCCAAGGGACGGTCGTGATGAAGTTGTCGACGCTCGCTTCGAGGTGGAAACCGTCGATCTTTTTCGAACCGATCACCCCGCCGACGCGCCCGGTTTTCTCCCAAAGAACGACGTCGAGTTCCGGAGCGATTTTCGACAGGCGCCAAGCGGCGGCAAGTCCGGAAATCCCGCCGCCGAGAACCGCGACGCGTCGCCGCGACGTCGCGCTTGCGTTTTCGTTTGCGTTGTTCGTCATTTTGTCGTTGATTTAGGAAGGTTGGCGAATTTAGGTAAGCGCGTTGGTTCAACCGGCGTTCAGCGCGAGGAAGCGGTTTAAGGTTTCTTGCGGCGTCGGGGCGGAACTCGGCAGGGTCGTCTTCCAGTCGAGCGCGGCCAAAACGACGTTAATCCCGGAACCGATTCCGAAGAGGCCGAGTTTGTCGCCGGGGCGCGCGAACCCCGATTCGATACCGAGCGCCGCCGCCGTCGGGAGCGCGACCGAGCCGGTGTTCCCGAGGAGCGGGAAGGTCGCGAAATTTTTCGCGTCGTCGAGACCGAGCGTTTCGAAAAGGAGCTTTTGATGCGCTTTTCCGACTTGATGACAAAAAACGCGGTCGAGCGCCGCCGCGTCCCAACCGATTTCGGCGACGAACCGCTCGAACGC
Source organism: Thermoguttaceae bacterium (assembly GCA_017549085.1). Lineage (GTDB taxonomy): Bacteria > Planctomycetota > Planctomycetia > Pirellulales > Thermoguttaceae > RUG369. Next base: position 10,517 of record JAFYVO010000425.1, on the reverse strand, counting down.
TTTCGCGGCGACGGCGACGCCTTCGCGCAGGAGCGTTTCGCTGTCCGTTTTCATCGTTTGCCCGTCGGAGCGCCCGCCCGCGGTAACGTCGACTTGACTGCGGCAAAGCGCGCTTTGTTCGGTGTTCGCCAAGACCGACGCGCCGAGGAGGCGGTTCCCGGTTCGGCTCAAATTGCGGTTCGTCAAGAGAATCGCGGCGCTCCCGGAGCCGATCGTCAGCGACGCGAACGCGTCTTTCACCGTCCGACGGGTCAGCGTTTCGTCGGCGACCAACTCGTCGACGGTCGTTTCCATCAGCGCGCGGCTCGTTTCGGTTCCGACGACGACGCCGGCTTCGATCTGTCCGAGTTCGATCGCGTTGGCGATTTGGAGCGCGCCGGTCAAAAGGCCCAAGCAAGCGTTCGACAGGTCGAAAACGACCGCCGATTGCGGCAAGCCCAGCCGACGGTGAACGTCGCAAGCGGTCGCGGGCTCTTGGTAGTCGCGACAGACGGACGCGTGAACGAACATCCCGATTTTCGAACGGTCGACGCCGGTCGTTTGGAGCAGCTTTTCGACCGTGTCGACGCTTTGGTCGCCCGGAAGCCGCCCGCGTTCCCAAAGACCGCGCTCTTGAATGCCGGTCATCAACTCGAGGCGCCCGAACGGAAGTTTCAGTCGTTCGTAAAGGGGCGCGAGCCGGTTTTCGAGTTCGTCGGTCGTTACAATTTCCGGCGGGAGGGCGCATTCGATCGCCTCGACGCACACGTTTTCGTATTTCATCGCGATTTTTGAGTCGATTAAAGTTTTTTGTCGCGGCGTCGTTTTTTGAGCGTTAAAGCGTTCGCGACGCCGGCTGTTTGCGGGAAAGCGCGTCCGGAAAAGTCGCGGGGGACGCGCTCGACGTTATAATAGACCATATTTTGCGCCGCTTGTCAACGCCCCGGGGGAAACGGAAAGGAGGAAGGGGCGATTTTTTCCCGTTCGCCGCGTCGACGTCGGCGGTTTAGGAAGTTTGGGCGCTTTGGAAGGAAGGGAGACGGGTTAAGATTGCGACTTTCGCGCGGCGTTCGCTTGGCGACGTTCGCGGAAAAACCGACGGAGCAGGTCGGCGCATTCGTCGCGCAAAACCCCCTCGACGACTTCGCAGCGCCAGTTGAAGCGTTCTTCGGTCAAGAGATTCATCAGCGACCCGGCGCACCCGGCTTTCGGGTCGCGGGTTCCGAAAACGACGCGGTTGACTCGGGACAACACAAGCGCGCCCGCGCACATCGGGCAAGGTTCGAGCGTTACGAACAGCTCCGCGTCCTCGATTCGCCAAGACGGGTAAAACGCCGACGCCCGACTCAGCGCGAGCGTTTCCGCGTGCGCGGTCGGGTCGCAAAGGCGTTCGCGGCGGTTGTGTTCGCGAACGAGAATCCGATTTTGGCAGACGAGGACGGCGCCGATCGGCGTTTCCCCCTCCTCGGCGGCGATTTGCGCTTCGACGAGCGCGGCGCGCATAAAGAACTCGTCGCGGTCGCCGTCTTCCGGCGTCCAACGTTCGAACGGAACGTCCGGCAGGAACGGCGTTTTCGGAAAGCGGTCGAAGGAAGCGGCGTCGAAATCGTTCATCGGAGCGGGAAAGGTTGCGCGGTTTCGCTAAATTAACGCAAGCGACGCGGTTCGACGTTCCGATATTTTCGCCGGATTCGCCAAATCGCGCCGCTTGCCGTCGTTCTCTATGTTGCGTCGTTTGCCTAATTAGTAAGCGTAGTCGCCGGAATCGTCGCGGAGACTAAAATCGTTCGGCTCGAACGCGGCGCCGTAAGCCGGGGCGAAACCTTGCGGATAAGCGCCGACCGACGCGTCGTTCGAAACGGCGTAATCGTTCCCGGCGTAAGCGCCCGCCGGAGCGACGTAGTTCGCTTGCGCGTAAGGCGCCTCTTCGTAAGCGCCGATCGTTCCTTGCGTTTGCGCGATCGACGTTTCGCCGGACGCGGCTTGCGACGCGGCGTTCGCGGCGCCGTAATATTCGGTGTAACCGCCGTTGCACTCTTCGCAGTCGTCGGTCGGCGACTTCGTTCGCTCCATCCCGCCGAGGACGGAACCGCAACGGTAAAGCTCGCCCATACATTGGTCGCCCCGTTCCGGAACGAACGTCGGTTGACAATATTCGTAAGGCGAAAGGCACGAGCGGCAACCGACGAACCCCAACGCAAACGCCATCACAATCCCCATCGCGATCGTACGAACCATCGCAAGACTCCATTCAGCAAAAAAAGAAAAGTGGTAAAAGTCGATTTCCAAATCCTTGGAACTCGAAACCCGCGCCGTCGGCGGGAAGGCGAACGCTCGCGACCGAAACGAAACGCCTTAATTGTTATTTTCGACCGCGCCGGCGGAAAATTTAGAAAAATCCAAATATTTTAACAAGTTTTCCTAAAATATTCGCCGACAAGAAAAAAGCCGCGTTGGAGGCGAAAACGTTGCGTTCTTGCTCAGTTTGCCTAGGTTGCCTGTTTTAAAGCGAGTCGCGTTCTTGCAAGCGAAATAACGGCGCGTCCTAAGAAATATGAGGGCGTTTTTTTAACGGATTCGCAAAATATCGCCGAGAACAAGAAAAAAAATCTTGACCGAACGCCTTGCGTTATGTTACAATAGAGAAGGAAGCGCCGTCGAGCCGCTTGCGCGTCGCGTTCCTCCGTCGCCGACGTTTTAACGTTTAACCGAGACGACGAGAGAAGCCGACGCGCGAAACGAGCGCCGAAGGTTCAGTCTTTTTTACTATTAATAATATAGAGAGAAAACGTTATACGAAACCGAAAAACGCGCCGTCTTCGGAAATGCGCCGAAGGTCGGCTTGGTCGGGCACGTCGGGAAAAATGTACGGGACGAAATAATTATGGCAAAAAATGAAACCGTATGGGGTATCGACGTCGGTAGCGCGTCGTTGAAAGCGTTGCGTTGTCGCAAGGGAACGGAGCCGGGAACGCTGGAGGTCTTGCAGTGCGAATACATCGAACACAGCAAGATTATGACGCAACCGGGCGCGGATCCGAACGAGATTCTCGCGGAAAGTTTGAAGCTTTTCCTTTCGCGCAACAACGTCAAGGGCGAGAAGATCGCGATTTCGGTCTCCGGCCAAAACGCGCTCTGGCGTTACCAACCGCTTCCGCCGATCGACCCGAAAAAGGTCAACGACCTCATTAAATACGAGGTCAAACAATGGCTTCCCTTCGACCTGCAAGACGTTATTTGGGACTATCGCCAAGTCGGCGGGACGATGGAAGGGGGCGTCGCGCTCGACCTGCGCATCTTTATGTACGCGATGAAGCGCGACATCGCCAAGCGCACCCTGGAACGCTACGCCGAATCGGGCGTCGAAGTCGACTGCATCCAAGGCGCGCAAGTCGCCCTGTACAACGCGTTCGTCAACGATATGCACGACTACGACGCGCTTCTTGAACGCGACCCGAACGAACTGTTCGAATACGACGTCATTTTGAACGTCGGGACGGACGCGTCGGAAATCGTCGTAACGAACGGCGTCGACGTGTGGCTCCGCAACATCGCCGTCGGCGGCAACATGTTCACGAAAGCGTTGACGAAATCGCTCAAACTGACCTTCTCGAACGCCGAACATATCAAGCGCAACGCCGCGACCGCGCAAGACCCGAAAGCCGTCGTTCTCGCGATGAAGCCGGTCTTCAACGATATGCTCACCGAAATCGAGCGTTCGATCAAATTCTACAAGAACTTGAACAAGAACGCGAAGATTCGCCGCGTTTACGCTCTTGGGAACGCGATGAAGCTCCCGGGGTTGCGCCAATTCCTCTCGAAGAGCTTGGGGCTCGACGTCGTCGTGCCGACCGCGTACCGCAAGCTGCAAGGCGCCGAAGCGCTCGCGAATCCGGAATTCAAGAACAACTCGACGTCGTTCGGCGTCGCGTACGGGCTCGCGTTGCAACTTTTGGGCGAAGCGCCGCTTAGCATCAACTTGGTGCCGCGCGACGTCGTTCAAACGCGCCTTATTAATAAGAAAAAGCCGTGGGCGTTGGCCGCCGCGTCGCTTTTGATGGCCGGGATGACTTGGCAATACTTCAACGCGACCTCGATGTACAGCGTCGTCGAAAACCCGGCGATCAACACCGCGTACAGCGCCGCGCAGAAAGTTACGAAAGAGTCGAAAGACCTTATTTCGAAAGCCGACTCCGCCGCGTCGACCTTTAAAGCGGTCGATAAAATCGGGCAAAACCTGACGAGCGGCGTCGAAGGGCGCATCACCTGGATGGAACTCTTGACGGCGATCAACGTCGCGATTCCGTCCGAAGCGCCAAACAAAGCCGCGCTCTCCGAAGGCGTTTCCGCGTTGAAGATCGACGCGATCACCCAACAAAACCGCGTCTACGTCGACAACGTCGAAGTTCAAGAAATTGAAGAGCTGGGCGACTGGTTCGAGTTGGTGCGCCGTTGGTATTACATCGACGCCGAGGAAGCGAAAGCGTTCTCGATCGACGCCGAAGGGAACGAGCTGACGCCTCCCGCCGACGCCGCGGCCGCCTCCGACGACGATTCGAAGTCGTCGACCAAAGCCGCCGAATACGTTCCGGAATACACGTTGGAAGAAATGTTCCCGTTCCAACCGCAACCGGAAAAGGAAACCGCGAGCTCGTCGAAGTCGTCGAAATCCTCGAAATCCACGTCTAAATCGAGCGGCGCGAAGTCGACGTCGAAATCTACGTCGAAATCGACTACCTCGAAATCCACGTCGAAGTCGAGTTCGTCGAAGTCGTCGAAAGCGGCGACCCCCGGTTTGGAAACGACCGCGCTTAACGATATTAACGAAAGCGTCGACGCGCGTCTGGAACTGATTCCGGCGCCGTACGGCCCGGGGCGCATTGTTCAGCTGACCGGTTACCACTACCACAACCCGGACGACGCCAACGACCCGGCGCGCGGTCCCGAGTATTTGCGTCGCACGATTCTGTCGAACCTGAAACACGGCGCCGTCGATCTCCCGATTAGCTTGGAGCGTCAACGCGCCGACGAATCGGGCGTCGAAACCGTTTCGTTCAAAGATATGGGGATTTACTACCCCGTTTTGGTCAACCCGGGCGTCATCGACGACAAGTTCCGCCTCCTCGACCCGCAAGCGGCGGCGGAAGCGCGTAAAAAGTTGCTCGAATCGACGATTAAACAATCGGGCGGCGCCGGCGGTATGCGCGGCGGTATGAACGGCGGAGCGATGAGCGCCGGTATGAACGGCGGTATGGGCGGTTCGATGGGCGGCGGCTCGATGGGCGGTCCGTCCGGCGGCGGAATGGGCGCGTCCGGCGGTCGCGGCGGTATGGGCGGCGACAGTATGAACAACCAAATCGCCAACACGCTCGGGAGCGACAAAGTCCTGAAACTGCGTCGTTACGACTTCACGATTCAATTCGTTTGGATTGAAACGAAACCGACGACCCGCGACGAACGTCGCAAGGCCGCCGAAGAAGCCGCGAAAGCCGCCGCGGAAGCGGAATCCGGCGCGTCGACCGACGACGAAGATACGACCGCGACCCCGGCCGCCGCGCCGACCGCCGCGACTTCGACGGAAACGACGGACGTTCCGGCGACCGAAGCGGCTCCGGCGGAAACGACGGAAGCCCCGGCGACCGAACCGACTTCGACGGAAACGACGGACGTTCCGGCGACCGAACCGGCCCCGGCGGAAACGACGGACGCTCCGGCGACCGAAACCCCGGCCGAAGAACCGGCCGCGTAACGACTATTCGCGTTTTCGCGTTTAAACGAAAAGAAGGAACGCGTCGCTCGGCGCGTTCCAACGCTCAACTTTGAATCAACTCTCGCCGTTTCGACGGCGCGAATCGTCGGAAAAGAGCCGCGAGGTCGCTTCCGCAATATTAAGGTGAAGATATAATGGCAAAAGCTAAAAAAGCCGGTATAAAATTGGAGGATATCAAAAGGAATTACTTTTGGATCGTCCTGCCGTTGGTCGTTGTGATCGCCTTCGTCTTTACTATGTTGGCGAAGGGGAAAATTAAAAAGGCGTACGTCGAGAAATCGGAAGCGGTGCAAACCGAAAAGAAATCCGTCGATTCGATCGCCGGTAACAACAAGCACCCGAACGACAAAACGATCGCCGAGATCGAAGGCGTCACCGACGTCCTGAAAACGAGCGTTTTCGACGCTTGGGGCCTTATGTACGACGACCAAAAGGAACGCAACCGTTGGCCGCGCCAACTTTCGCGCGAGTTCCTTGATTTGGTCGAAAAGAAATTGAAGTTCCGCGATCCGATCGGCGTCGGGCGGCCCGACCTCCTCGAAGACTACGGGTACTTCATCGCGAACCATCTTCCGGACCTCCTGAAGAAGATGCAACGTCGCCGCGTTCAAGTCAAAGAGTACAAACTCTTGAAAAAAGCCGAGATGGATCACTTGGGGATCACCGGGCTTGAAGAACGCTTCTGGCCGGTTTACGTCTCGACCGACGCCGACGGCGCGCAATTCTGCTACGTCGGGATTTTGAGCGACCCGGAAAAAGAAGACTCGCCCTTGGCCGACGTCTACCTTTACGACGTGAAAAAAGACCTGGTCTCCGCGTGCGAAGACAGCGCGTTGCGCGACCAACTGAAAGCGAAGGAACGCGAACCGTTCTACCGCGAAGTCGACCCGTGGATCGCGACTCCGAAAGACTATATGGAGTTCGGCGCGACGGTCGACGCGTCCGCGATTATGGCGGCGATCTCCGGAACCGACGCGATGGGCGGCGCTTCCGGCGGTTCGTCGATGATGAGCGGCGGTTCCTCGATGAGCGGCGGCGCTTCCGGCGGTTCCGGCGGCGCGCGCGGTTCGATGGAAGGCGGCCCCGGCTCTATGGGCGGCGATTCTTCGGCGGGCGGCGCCGGTAGCGGCGCGATTCCCGGCAACGGCCTCGACCCGGCTGAAGATCAAGTCGCCGGAACGTCGTTGGAAGGTCTCGCCGGCGGGATGGCGACCGGTCGCTGCGGTATGGGCGGCGGCGCGGCCGCGGGCGGTCCGTCGGGCGGCGCTAGAGGCGGTATGAGCGGCGGCGCTGGTCGCGGCGGTATGGGCGGCGCGGTTACCGAAGATCCGAGTTGGTCGCAACAAAAATATCCGGGGCTTCCGCCGTATAAAGAACGTCGTCGCGTCGTCGGCAACGTCGACTGGCCGAACCCGGAAATTTACACCCTGCCGACTTGGGAGTCCGAAGCGTATCCGAAGTCGATCGAAGTTTGGTACGCGCAAGAAACGCTCTGGGTTTACGAAGCGTTGATTAGCGTCGTCGCCGAAACGAACAAAGATTACGACACGATCGCGAAAGCGCCGGTTAAATGCGTTGAAAATATGTTAATCGGCCAACAAGCCGCGACCGAATGGGGAACCCTGAAAACGACGATCGGCGACTTGACCGGCGCGTCCGCCGCGAACGCGATGGGCGATATGATGGGGTCGTCGTCGATGATGATGAGTTCGCCGTCGATGGGCTCGACGGGGACGATGGGCTCGAGTTCGAGCGGCGGTTCCGCCGAAATGCAAGCCGCGGACTCCATCTTGATGGGGCGTTACCTCGACTTGGAAGGGAAACCGCTTCTCGCGAGCGACAAACCCTCCTTCGCCGAATTTAATATGATGCCGGTCTGCTTGAAGGTCGTGATCGACCAACGTCGCGTTCCGGAACTCCTCGTCAGCTGCGCGAACAGCGCGATGCCGATCGACGTGAAGCACATTCGCGTCTGCCCGGACAACAACGAGCCGTTCACGATGCCGGTCGAAACGACCGCCTCCGCCGATATGATGGGGATGGGCGGCTCCTCGATGATGGGCTCGTCGATGGGCGGCCCGGGCGGCTCTTCCGGCGGTTCCGGCGGCGCGCGCGGTTCGATGGACGGCGCGGGCGGCCCCGGCGGCTCCGAAGCGGGCGGCGTCGAAATTGGACGCTCCGAACTCGGGTTGTCCGAATACGGAGCCGACGCCATTCGCGTCGAAGTTTTCGGCGTCATCAATATTTACAACGAACCGAATAAGGACGCGTTCGGCACCGGTAAAGAAGCGCAAGCGGCCGAAAACGCCGCCGACGTCGCGCTGACCGAAGCCGGCGCCGCGGAAAACCAAGCGGTCGCCGACGAAATCGCCGCCGCGGAAGCCGAAGCGGAAGCCGCGACCGACGCGAACGCCGCCGACGCGGAAAACGCGACCGAACCGGCCGCTACCGAAACGACCGAAGCGGAAGCGACGGAGCCGGAAGCGACCGAAGCCGCGACTCCCGCGTCTTGACGTCGAGTTAAAACGAGCGCGGCGGGGCCGTCGCGCTCGATTCCTTATTCTGACGACGCGCTGTCGACGTTGCGCAAGCGAGAAAGAAGCGGCGCGGCGGCGACGGTTAAACGATAAAAAAAGAGGACGCCATGTGCGCGAAAAATATCGATAAAGAAGCGAAGGCGGCGGAAAAAGCGGCGGCCAAAGCCGCGGCGCAAGAAGCGAAAGCCGCCAAAGCCAAAACGAAAACCAAAGCGAAACGCAAGAACGTCGGCGCGAACGAGTTCAATTTCTTCTTTCTTCACGGAGAAAAAATTGGGATCGCCGCCGCCGTCGGGATTTTCGGGATGATGCTCGCCGGGGGCGCCGGGTTGGAAGAGTTTACTCTGACGCCGGAGCAAATCACCGACGCGGCGAAAAAAGCCGAAAAACACATCGACGACAGCGAAGTTACGCCGCAAGAGTACGACGAAGCGTTGGTGAATTACGATTACGGCGAATACGCGAAACTCATCAAGAGCGCGGTTACCGTCAACGCGTATGAAACGCCGAACCGTTGGGAACAATCCCTTTTCCCGGACAAAAACAAACGTCCGAGCGTGAAGCCGTTGCCGGTCGAAAACCTGCGCGCGGTCGCGTGCGTCGGCGCCATTATGTATAAAGAGCTGACCGCCAACAACGCGGCGAACGCGATGAACGGCGCGATGGGCGGCGGAATGGGCGGCCCCGGCGGCGGTGGTATGGGCGGCGGCGCGATGGGCGGCGCGGGCGGAACGATGGGCGGAATCGGCGGCGAAACGAAAGGGCGCCAATGGATCGCCGTTACCGGGTCGATTCCGATTCGCAAACAACAAGCCGCTTACGGCGACCTCTTTGGGAACGCGCAGTATCTCGACGACGCTCGCGACCAACCGCGCTACCTCTATTACGAGCTGGAACGCGGCGAAGTCGCGCCGAACGGCGAGGTCGCTTGGACGAAGGTCGACGTGTTGCGCGCGATCAAGAAAGAAAACAACCAATGGAACGGCGTCGGGTCGGAACAAGTCGGGTTTAGCTATCACGCGCCGACGTTCTCTTCCTATCCGCCGATGGCGATGAGCTGTCCGCCGATGGCGAACAAGCCGTTCGGCGAAGAAGTCGCGAACTTGCCGAACATTCCGTTGAACTCCTCGGAGCAAATCGAAGTGCAATCCGCCGAGCTTGAACGTTGGAACAAGTTGCAAGACGCGATGAATCAAATCGACGAAAGCACGCTCCTCGACCGCGACCCGTTCGAGGGCGCCGGCGGTTCCGCGATGGGCGGCGGTATGGGCGGTATGGATTCCGGTATGGCCGGCGGCCCCGGCGCGTCCGGCGGTATGGGCGCGAACGGAATGGGCGCCGGGAACGACTGGCTCGTCAACCGCGAAGCGGTCGCGAAACAAATGTTGAGCGCGCAAACGGTCGCTTCGGTCGACTATTACCTTTTCCGTTACTTCGACTTCGAAGTGGAAAAAGGAAAAACGTATCAATATCGCGTGAAGCTCTTGCTGGCCAACCCGAACTACGGCGTCGAAGAGCGTTTCGTCGAAGATCCGGCGGCGACCGAGCAAAAGATTGTCGCTTCCGAGTTTAGCGAACCGTCGAATCCGGCGTCGTTGGGACGTTCGGCTCGCGTCTTCGCGCAAAACGTCGAAGCGCCGGCGCGTCTGGGCGCCGAACCGCGCGTCCGTATGGCGTCGATTTATTTCGACCAAGATTCGGCGACCGAATCGTTGGCGCAAGACTTGACGATGAAACTTGGGCAAGTCGCCAACTTCAAAGGCAAGCCGCACGAACCGGTCAACGTCGCGGGCGCGCTCTCGATGGGCGGTATGGGCGGCATGAACGGTATGGGCGGCGGAGCGGCGGCGCAGCAAAGCGGTCGCGGCGGTCGCAACTCGAAGGGCGGAACGGTCGATCACGTTTCCGACGCGTGCTTGGTCGACGCGACCGGCGGCGCGAAGATTTCCGGCGCCGAACTCCGTTCGCCGGGTAAGATTATGATTCTGGAACCGAACGGCTACCTGCAAATTCGCGAGGTCAAAGAAGACGCGCGCGAACTTGGGCGGTACGACGGTTCGCAAAACGGCGGAATGGGCCTGGGCGTCGGAGCCGCCGGTATGATGATGTAATCGACGTTTGAAGTCGACGAAACCCCGACGGTTCGCGCCGTCGGGGTTTTTTATTGCGAAGCGGAGAAAGGCGGCGCGTCGAAGGCGCCGAGCGCGAAGGCGGAAAAAAAGAGAAAAAGG